>NZ_JBFIII010000008.1 GCF_041601295.1 Immundisolibacter sp. | reverse complement strand
TTCGACATACCAGAGAACCTGAGCGTCGGTCTCGCCGTGCGTCCGGCCGCGGACTGGCTAGTGTCCCTGGACGTGCAGCGCATCAACTTCGCCAGCGTCAACGCGCTTGGCAACGGCGTGCTGAACACGCTCGCCGACCCGCTGGGCAAGCCGCTGGGCAGCAGTGATGGCAGCGGCTTCAACTGGCGGGACGCCACCACCTACCGCATCGGGCTGGCCTACACCTGGTCGCCGAGCCTGACCCTGCGTGCCGGTTACGGTTATGGCGAGCGACCGAACGACAACGACATCAACTCGGTCAGCTTCAACATGCTGACGCCCAACCAGTTGCGCCAGGCGAGCGCCGGATTTACCTGGCAGCTGTCCGACCGCCACGAACTGCACGGCTCAGTCGGCCACTACTTCGAGAAAACCTACCGCGGACCCTCCGCTGCGCTGCCCGGCGCCAGCGAGAAAATACGTCCGCACGTGGAGATGGTCATGCTCGGCTGGAGTTGGCGCCTGTGAGGCGACGCAGCAGTCGCTCGTGCCGTTTCCGGATCCCTAAATAGAACCTCTCAGTGTCATGCGCACGCTTCGCCGCTGCGCAGCACCCGCCCGGGCAGCGCGCCCTGGTACTGCCCTTCCTGATACAACACGCGGCCGTTGACGATGGTGGCGAACATGCCTTCGGCGTGCTGGACCCAACGCTTGCCGCCGGCGGGCAGATCGAACGCTTTTTCCGACTCCAATGGCCGCACCCGGGTGGGGTCGAACAGGGCCAGATCCGCGTAGTTACCCGACTCCAGCAAGCCGCGCTTGGCGATGCCGAAAAAGTTGGCCTGTTCCGAGGTCAGGCGCCGGACGGCTTCCTCAAGCGACAGTACTTTCTCCTCGCGCACCCAGCGCGCGAGCATATAGGTCGCAAAACCGGCGTCGCACATCATGTCCACGTGGGCGCCGGCATCGGACAGACCGATCAGCAGGCGCTTGTCGGTGATCAGCGGAACCACTTCGCTGGCCGCGTGGTTCAGGGCGACCAGCTCGAAGATGGCGCCCAGGTCATCGTCGAAGGCGATCTGGAACATCAGATCGACCGGATCGCAGCCCCGATCGGCCGCCATCCGGGCCACCGAGCGCTTGTCCTGTGCCAGTTTGAGGGTCGGTTGCGTGACACCGTCGATCAGGCGCACGCGGTCCCAGAAGTTACCGCTCAACGCCTCGTTCTTCAGGATGTCCTTGCTGAACTGGGCGCGAAACTGCGGGTCTTTGTAACGCGCCATCTTGCCCGGCAGATCCATGGCCATGACCGGACGCCAGCACTCGAAGATGCCCAGAATGAACGGGTTTTTCAGGTGAAACTGAAACTTGATGGGATGGCAGGTGGTCTGCGGCACCAATTTATCCCAGGCGATCAGGTGCTCAACAGCAGCCAGTTTGGCTTTGTACGAGTCGGTGGTGCCGGGGGTATTGAAACTGCCGATCCAGGTCACCGGCCGTGTGCTCTCGGTGACCAGTAACTCCAGCAGCTGGCGCTGCTCGTCGTTGACGGTATCGGTCGGGGTGACAGTCAGTTCGATGGCGCCGCGGCCCAGATCCCGCAATACGTTGGCGAAGGCGGTGTATTCCGCGTGGTCGGCGTACCGGCACGCCAGGGGCTTGCCCTCATACCCGGCGTGGATGCCGAGCACGGTGGTCGAGAACCCGAAGGCCCCATCCTGCATCGCCTGGCGAAACACGTCGGCCATCTGTTTGGCTTCGCCAGGCGTCGCGGCGCGTTTGCGGGCAGCCTCGCCCATCACGCAGTGGCGAACCGGGGTCATGGCGACCAGGGCCGCGACGTTGATGCCGAGCCCGGTGTCATCCATGGCCTTCAGGTACTCGCCGAAGGTCTCCCAGCGCCAGTCGACGCCCTTGCTGAGCGTGTCGTAGGGCATGCCCTCGACATTCACCAGGTCGCCGATCAGAACTTCGTACAAATCCGGCCTGGCCGGTGCCAGGCCCACCCCGCAGTTGCCGGTAACCACCGTGGTCACGCCGTGCTCGGGCGAGGAGCTGAGCAGCCCGTCCCAGCAAAACTGGGCGTCGTAATGGGTGTGGGGATCGATAAAGCCGGGGGCCACCACCAGGCCGCTGGCATCGATCTGCCGGCGTGCCCGCACGCCACTGCGCTGTTTGGAAACGAACGTGATCTGATCACCATCGATGGCGACATCCCCGGTGAACGCCGCCGCCCCGCTGCCGTCGGCGATCGTCCCACCCTTGATCAACAGGTCGTGCATGACGCTTCCTCCATTATCGAAAGGCGGTTACTTCTGAATCTGGCAGGCACCCCACCGCATGATCGCTCGTTAAGGTTTAATTTACACCGCCAGCCGTTCCGAATACTTCGGGGGCTCGGCCATGCAAAGCTTGAGGGAACCGCTGATTTATTCAGCGGCTCCCGCAGCGCAGGGACGCGCTGCCAAAATCTGTGGCTGTAAGTCACTGATTTTGTGAGTCATCGGAAAACCACGCTTTTCCGATGACGGGCGCTGACAAATCCAGGGCGGATTTATTCAGCGCTTCCTGAGGAGGAATCATGAACTTCGATTACACCGACGACCAGCGCGCCCTGCGTGACCTGTGTCACCGGCTTGGCAGCGATTACGACGACAGCTACTGGAATGCCATCGACCAGAAACACCGCCACCCGCTGGAGTTCTGGAAGCTGCTGGCCGATCAGGGCCTGATGGGCATGACCATCCCGGAGGAATACGGCGGCAGCGGTCTGGGCCTGCTTGACCTGTGCCTGGCCGCCGAGGCCCTGGCCGAGGCCGGCTCCGGTGACGGCGCCGGCGCCTTTGTCAGCGGCCCGGTGTTCGGCGGCTATCTGATCAACCGCGGTGGCACTCCGCAGCAAAAAGCCAGCATCCTGCCGGCACTGGCCAGCGGCGAACTGTGGGCCGGTGCCTTCACCGAGCCGGATGCCGGCTCGAACGTCACCAATATCAAGACCTTTGCCCGCCGCGAGGGCGACACTTTCCTTATCCGGGGACAGAAAGTGTTCATTTCCAACATGGCGGTGGCCAGCAAAATCGCCGTGCTGTGCCGCACGGCGGCTCGGGATGACAAAAATCGCATGAGCGGCATCACGCTGTTGCTGGGCGACATGCCAAGCGAGCGCATCCAGTACCGCCCGTTTCGCAAGATGGGCACCAATTACATGGACACCAACGCGGTGTTCTTTGACGACTATCCGGTGCCGGCGGCCAATGTCATCGGCGAGGAAGGCAACGCCTGGCGCCTGCTCTACCAGGTGCTGAACCCGGAACGACTGGTCATCTCCGCCATCAACGTCGGCACCGGCAACTATCTGGTCAAAAAGGCCGTCAACTACGCCATGGACCGATCAGTCTGGGGGGTGCCCCTGGCTACCCATCAGGGCCTGCAGTTCCCGCTCGCCGAGGCACGTATCGAGCTGGAGTGCGCCAAGCTCAAAATCTACCAGGCCGCGTGGCTGTTCGATCAGGGCAAGGACGCCGGCGTGCCGACGGTCATGGCCAAACATGCGGCAACCCATGCCGCGCTGCACGCCGCCGACCGTGCTATTCAGACTCTGGGTGGGGCCGGCTATATCGCCGATTCGGGGGTCGAGCGGGCTTACCGCAACCTGCGCGGTTCCCGCATGGTGCCGATTACCGACGAAATGGTGCTCAACACCGTCGCCCAGCACGACCTGGGCATGCCACGCTCGTACTGAGTACGCAGCGCCAGCTCATGCGCGACCGGGCTCAGACTGCGCGGCCCCTTCAACCGCCGGCTCCCGGCCAAGAATCCCCGGCGCGAAGCGGATCAGGCCGATGAAACCGGCCGCCATCAGCGTCATGGTGAAGCCGTAGACACTCGGCACCAGGCCCACTTCGGGCCGACCCAGAAACTGCGGCGCGGTGGCCAGCGTGGCGGCCATGATCACGTTCTGGACACCGATCTCCATCGGCAAGGTGATGACCTGCCGCCGGGGCAGGGACGCCAGACGCGCCAGCAGCAGGCCCAAAGCCATCACCAGGAAGTTGTAGCCAAGTACCGGCACAAAGGCAGTCGCCATCATGTTGCCCAGCTGACCGCGCGCGCGCACCAGAATGCCGACCACGGCCAGCGCCAGGAACAGCAGCGACAGGATGCGCACCGGGCGGTCCATACGCCGGGCAAACGTTGGGCGCAGGCGATTGACCAGCATGCCCAGCGACACCGGAACCACGGTCAGCATGGCGATGTGTTTCATGGTCGGAAACAGGGGCAGCCGGATATTGATGCTGTCGCCCACCAGATAGGTCACCGACAGATTCAGCAATATCGGCACCCACACCACCGCCACCGCGGCGCTCAGGGCAGTCAGGGTGACCGCCAGCGCCACGTCACCGCGCGCCAGGTGAGTCCACAGATTGGACACCGCCCCGCCCGGGCAGGCGGCGACCACCATCAACCCCAGCGCGAACGCCGCCGGCATCGGGAACAGCATGATCATGCCCAGCGCCACCGCCGGCAGAATCAGCGTATGGCCGAACAACCCGACCAGCACCGGCCGGGGTATGCGGGCCAGGCGCGTGAAGTCGGCCGCGGTCAGCTCCATGCCCATGCCGAACATGATGAAAATCAGGGCGCCCGGGATCAGCTGCTCGATCACGCCGTGCATCGGTGTTTCTCCTCAGGACTGCCGCTTCGTGCCAACGTTTTTCAGCAGCATAGAGCCAAGCGCCGATCGCGCCAACCAGCCTCAGTCGGCCGGGGTCACCGTACCGAGCGCCTCCCCGCAGCGCAGTGCGACACCGGCGTGTAACGCCGCGTCCCAGCTCAGGCGGCCGGCCGGCACAAGCACAATCACCGTCGAGCCCATCGCGAAATGACCAAGCTCGGCGCCGCGCGCCAGGTGCACACTGCCCGCCCCCGAGGCCGGATAGGTCTGCCGCCACAGGCGTTTGCGGTCGCCGTGTGGATTGATCTCGCCCGCCCACACGGTGGTGATGCTCGACACCAGCAGCGCGCCTACCAAGACCACCACCAGCGGTCCGCCGGCCGTGTCGAACACGCACACCAGGCGCTCGTTGCGGGCATACAGGCGATCGACATGGCGGGCGGTGGCGCCCTGAACGGAGAACAGTCGGCCCGGGATATGGGTCATGCTGCGCAGGGTACCGGCCAGCGGCATGTGTACCCGGTGATAGTCGCGCGGCGCCAGATACACGGTGCAGAACTCGCCGTCGCTGAGTTCGTCGGCCAGTTGAAAGTCGCCACCGAGCAGTTCGCCCAGCGTGAAGCTGCGGCCCTTGGCCTGCAGCAATCGGTCGCCATCGATGCGACCGTGCATGCTCAGCGCGCCATCAGCTGGACTGACCAGGGTCTGTTCGTCACCGGCCACAGGCCGGGCGCCGTCGCGCAGCGCGCGGGTAAAGAAGCTCACGAAATCGGGATAGTCATGCGGGTCCGGCTGCTGCGCATCGGCCAGGTCCACCCGATAAGCGCGAACCAGGCCGTTTATCAGGAGCTGCTTGAACCACGGCCGGCGCGAGCGGGCCAGGACGTATATAAGGCGCGAGATGGCATGCTGCGGCAGCAGCCGCGACGGCAGGCAGGCGAGTTGATCGGAAAACCAGGACATGATGAGCACCGAGATTAATGGCAAGGCATTGTGCTGCGGGACGGGCTCTCACGCTATTCGCGTAACGCCGCTCGATGGGTACCAGACCTCTTGACAGAAGGTCTTGGAACGATTTAACTTTTGTTACGTTGTAACAGGAGAATACTTCATGGCCCCAGTTGTACGAATCGACGACGACGTTTGGGAGTGGTTGAAATCTCAAGCCAGACCGCTCGAAGATACTCCCAACTCAGTGCTCCGGCGCGTCGCCGGACTGGACCATAAGCGGTCCACTCGCCCGATGACGGACGGCACCCCTCAAACTGCCACGCCACAAAGAAATAGCCCTCGCGCGATCAAAAAATCCAAACTACTTGATGTGTTTCTTTCCGAGCTTGAAGCGGCAGATCTCGAAGTAGAGCGGGTAATGCAAGATCGCCGATCAAATCTGTTCGAAACGCGAACACAAGATGGTTCAAAACACTTGTGGTATGTCAAAGAACGTTCAGATGACAAAGGCTTTTGGGGATTAACACCAAAATTTTTAGACTCGTTCAGGGGAAGTGGTTTGCCGTGGCGGGTGGTGCTGCTCATTGGTCCAAGCCAACGTAGCTACTCATTGACACCTGAAGCAGTCGAGAAGAACCAAAACCATTGGAGTACGGATCGTCTTGGTCAGTACAAAGTGCATGAAAAAGATCGCGAACTTGAAGGCGCGCAAAAATTTGACTCGTACGGCAATCTGGTTGTTTCTGTTCTTGCTGACGTCACAAAAGGCTTGTGACGTACACGGATCCATCGGTTCCAGTCCGCCCGGCGCGATCAGAATAACCATCCTGCTCACAACGATGTCATAACCATGCTGCGCATCGCCACCCGCAAGAGCCCGCTCGCCCTGTGGCAGGCCCACCACATCGCCGGCTTGCTGCAAGCGCACCACCCGGCCCTGCGCGTCGAACTGGTGGAGATGCTTACCGAGGGCGACCGCATCCTGGACCGCACGCTCAGCGCCGAGGGCGGCAAGGGCCTGTTCATCAAGGAACTGGAGCAGGGTCTGGCCGATGGCCGCGCGGACCTGGCCGTGCACTCCATGAAGGACGTGCCCGCCGAGCTACCGCCGGGTTTCGCGTTGCCGGTGTTCTGCGCCGCCGCCGATCCGCGCGATGCCCTGGTCACATTGCAGGCAAGCAGCCTGGACACGCTGCCGACCGGCGCCCGCGTCGGCACGGCCAGCCTGCGCCGGGGCTGTCAGGTGCTGGCCCGCCGACCCGACCTGGTGCTGGTGATGACCCGCGGCAATGTTCAGACGCGCCTGGCCAAGCTCGATCGCGGCGACTGCGATGCGCTGCTGCTGGCCGCCGCGGGCCTGGACCGGCTGGGACTGGCTGACCGGATTGCCGCCCGCCTGCCGGTGGACGTAATGCTGCCGGCAGTAACGCAGGGTGTACTGGGCCTGGAATGCCGGACCGGTGATGCAGCCGTCGCGGCACTGATCGCACCCCTGCACCAGCCACCCACGGCCCTACGCGTGCAGGCCGAACGGGCCTTTGCCGGGCGCCTGGGCGGCGGCTGCCATACGCCGCTGGCGGCGCACGCCGTGCTGGACGGCGACACGCTGCACCTGACAGGCCTGGTCGGTACGCCGGATGGCCGCCGCATACTGCGCGAGGCGCTCAGCGGACCGGCTGACCAGCCACAGGCACTCGGTCTGGACCTGGCCCAGCGCCTGCTCGACCACGGCGCGGCCGACATCCTGGCCAACCGTGCCTGAATCCGCCGCCAGCGGCGTGCTGGTGACCCGACCAGCCGGCCAGGCCACGGCGTTTGGCGAGCGGTTGCAGGCTGCCGGCTTCAGTCCGCTGTACCTGCCCACCCTGGCCATCGCGGCGACGGATCCAACGGCGGCCGGCGCGGCCCTGCGAGCCGCCCTGCCCTGCGATTTCGCCGTGTTCATCAGCGCCAACGCCGTACAGCACGCCCTGCCAGCAATTACCGCGGCCGGTGGCCTGTCTGCCAATTGCGGGGTAATCGCGGTCGGGCCGGCGAGTGCCCAGGCACTGCAAGCGGCCGGCTTCCGAAACCTGTTGCTGCCGGAGGCCCGCTTCGACAGCGAAGGCGTGCTCAGCCTCCCGGCCCTGCAGGCCGTGACCGGCAAGCGGGTGGTGATCTTTCGCGGTGAGGGCGGGCGCACCCTGCTGGCCGAGACCCTCGCGGCGCGTGGCGCCGATGTCCGGGCGCTGGTCTGCTACCGGCGGGTCGCGGCGGGTGACCCGGTTCAGCTTGCCGCCTGGCTGGCGCAGGACGCCATCGCCGTGGTGACCGCCACCAGCCGTGCCGGTCTGCATGCCCTGATGGCCCTCGCCGGGCCACTCGCGGTGCAGCTCAAGGCGCTGCCTTTGGCGGTGCTCAGTCCGGCCCTGGCCGAGTCTGCCCTTCAGGCCGGATTCAGCGGGCCACTGATGGCCGCCGACCAGGCGCGCGATGCCGATCTTGTGACAGCCGTCACTCGCTTGCACGGCACGCTCGCCGTGGACCGGTAAAATGCACCCATGGTATGGACTCCTCGCGTCACTGTGGCCGCCATCGTCGAGAACGACGGCCGTTTCCTGCTGGTGGAAGAACTCGCCGAAGGCCGGCTGGTATTCAACCAGCCGGCCGGGCACCTTGAAGATGGCGAAACCCTGATCGAGGCCTGCCGGCGCGAGACGCTGGAAGAAACCGGCTGGAAGGTCGAACCCGAAGCGGTGGTCGGCGTGTACCGGCGTATCGAGCCCGGCAACGGCCTGACCACGCTGCGCGTCTGTTTCAGTGCCCGGGCCGTCCAGCACTATCCTGACCAGCCACTGGACACCGGCATCAAGCGCGCCGTGTGGCTGGATCGCACGCAACTGGCCGCCTGCGTCGACCGCCACCGGACCGAACTGGTGATGCGCTGCCTGGATGACTACCTCGGCGGCGCCCGGCACCCGTTGTCATTGCTCGCCGACATCTGATGGATGCCCCCTTTGGATTGCCGCTGCCGCCACCCGCGCGGGTGGTGGTCGGGCTGTCTGGTGGTGTCGATTCGGCGGTCACCGCATTGCTGCTGCAGCGCGCCGGCTACGAGGTGCTCGGTCTTTTCATGAAGAACTGGGAGGACGACGACCAGTTCGGCGACTGCCCGGCCGAGGTGGACATTGCCGACGTCCAGGCGATCGGCGCGCAGCTCGATATCCCGGTACAGGTGGTCAACTTCGCCGCCGAATATCGCGAGCAGGTATTCGCCCATTTCCTGGCCGAATACCGGCGCGGGCGCACACCCAATCCGGACGTGCTGTGTAACCGCGAAATCAAGTTCGGCGTATTCCAGCAACACGCGCGGGCACTCGGCGCGCAGGCCATCGCCACCGGCCACTACGCCGCCCTGCGGCGAAGCCGCGGGCAGGTTCATCTTTTGTGTCCGGCCGACCCCGACAAGGACCAGACCTACTTCCTGCACGCCCTGACGCAAGCGCAGCTTGCCCCGGCCGGCATGCCGCTGGCCGGATTCACCAAACGCGAAGTGCGCGCGCTGGCCGCCGGGGCCGGCCTGCCGGTGGCGCAAAAGAAAGACTCGACCGGCATCTGTTTTATCGGCGAGCGGCCGTTCCGGGAGTTCCTGAGCCGCTATCTGGTGGCCGAGCCGGGCGACATGCTGGACCCGCATGACACCATCGTCGGCCGGCACATTGGCCTGCCTTACTACACGCTTGGCCAGCGGCAGGGTCTTGGAATCGGCGGCGGGCATGGCGACGGCAACGCGCCCTGGTACGTCGCCGGCAAGGACGCTACGCGCAACACCTTGCTTGTGGTGCAGGGGCACGATCATCCGCTGCTGCTGAGCAATGCCCTGCTGTCCGAGACGGCCAGCTGGATTGGCGGCGGTCCGCCGGATGTCCGATTTGCCTGCACGGCCAAGACCCGCTACCGGCAAACCGCCGAAGCCTGCGAAGTCGAGGCGCTGGATGACGGCCGCTGTCAGGTGCGTTTCGCCCACCCACAGCGGGCGGTCACGCCGGGCCAGTCAGTGGTGTTTTATCGGGACGGCGAATGCCTGGGCGGGGCGGTGATAGACACCACCACCCCCGCTGCCCAAACCCTTTCAGCCGACGCCGTGAGCGCCTGAGGGCGTCTTACCAACCGCCGCTGCGACCCAGATCCTCGTGAATGAGGAAGCGCTCCGGCGGAAAGGTCTTGGTGACGATCGGTGAGTTGAAACGCTCCACCGGCGCCGTGGCTTCCACGAACGCGAACGACAGATTCAGCAGATTCTGTTCGGCCGGTGGCAGATCGCCCAACGGGAACTGGTTCAGGTGCCGGATGACGGCATCGAAGCGCGGCAGCACGGCGTCGTAAAAGACGCGAAGTTCTGCCATATCGCTGCTGATACGCACCTGGTTGCGCTGCGACTCGGTCGGCCGCAGCCACTTGGCACAGAACGGCTCAAGGTCGGCAAACGCAGCGGGCAATTGATTGGTCATTGAACGATCTCCGGGTGCTCGGTAGTTACGGCCGCCGGCCGTTGACCCACTCGTCCGCCACCCAGTACTGGTGACGCACGGCGATCTCGGTATCGCCGATGGTCTGCTCGGTGATCACGCCCGAATCAAAGGCCTTTTGCGAGAACTCCATGGTGCTCATGTCCTCGAACACGGTGTCGCGCAGCACCACGCGGGTGAATTCCTGCGCCAGCCGGTCGCCGGCCGTGGCCGCCTGCACCTGGTAGATGTTCATGTTCCAGATGGTGTCGTTCTCCGACACCGGCCAGAAGTTGTACGTGAAGTACCAGCCACGCCCCAGATCGCAAAAGAAATTCGGGAAGAACACGTTGATGTCGAACCACCAGGACTCGTCACCCGACGGGTTCAGGCCGCGCGTGTCGCCTTCATCGGCCTTCACGAAACCGAAACTGCCGTGCTTGTAGGCAATTGCCTCGGCCGGCGTCGGCTGGATGTCGGTCTTCAGCCAGCACGACACCGAGCGGTGCGGACCGTAGAACCGCACCGAACTTGGCAGCGCCAGCTCAAGATCGCCGGCACCGGGAATGGCATGCCGGTGCAGGTAAGTGGCGTGGTAGGCCTCCTGAAAGGCGTCGATGCTCAGCTTCCAGTTGGCCTTGACGCGCGCCGTGTAGTGGGCGATGTGCTGGCATTGGTCGAACGGAAAACCGTCCATGTCCCTGGCCAGCGGACCCATGAAATCGGCCAGCGACTGCGCCGGCTGCGGGTTCCAGTGCACGAAGATAAAGCCGTTCCACGTGTCGCAGGCCAGTGCTTTCAGACCGAGCCTGGACCGATCAATGCCGGGGAAGGACTCGATCGCCGGCACCGCCTGCAAGCTGCCGTCCAGACCAAAGCCCCAGCCGTGAAACTCGCAGGTAAAGCCGCGCGTGTTGCCGCAGGCCTCAGTCGCCAGCGCCATGCCCCGATGGGTACACATATTGTGGAAGGCGCGCACCGCGCCGTCCTTGCCGCGCACCACCACGATGTTGCTCTTGAACACGTGCAACTCACGCGTGAAGTAATCACCCGCGTTGGGGATTTCCTCCACCCGGCCGACCTGTAGCCAGGCCTGCTTGAATATCTGCTCGCGCTCGCGCTCGAAATACGCGGCCGAGGTCACCGATTCGGCCGGGATTGGCCCACTGCCCATGTCCGGCACCGGGGTGCCGAATTTCATGGCATGGCTGGGACTGAACGGATAACTGACCGGCGGCTGCGGGGCGTTCATGACGACTCCTTCCTGTGCAGGGGCTCGTGGCGGCCCCGCGCTGTCGGCAACCGAACGGCCGGATGCCGGGAGTCATTAGAAAGGCTGGCCAACAGACCCGCTTGACGCCAGTCAAGCGGGCAACAGAGCCTGGAATCGGTGGATTGAGCCGCGCGCTGAGCGCACACCCCTCAGGTCAGCACCTCGAAACGCTGCCAGGGGAACCCGTCCGGCACCTCCGGCGCGTGGAACAACTCCACCGCCGGCGCCACCTCCAGGAACGCCTGACCAAGCTTGAGCAGATTTTGCTCGGGGCCAGGCAGGGCATCCAGGGGAAACGCGTTCAAGTGCAGGATGATGGCGTCCATGCGCAGCAGGAGCGCCTGGTAAAAGGCATCGAGCGCCGCCATCTCGCTCTGGCAGCGCAGGTCGCGTCGTTCGCGCTCGGTATCCAGCACCCAGGTACCCGCCCACCGCTCCAGGTCGGCAAAACTCGACGGCAGCACCGCCCCGCCGCCGCTCATGGCTGACTCAACCAGCGCTGCACCGCCCAATGCTGGTGGCGGATGAAATACTCCATCTCATCCGACAGATAAAGATGCTCCATGGCACCGGTTTCCAGGTTCTTCTGCACCTGCTCGACGGTGCTGAAGTCCTCCATCAGGGCATCGCGCAGCATGATCTTCATATACTCGCCGCCCAGCTTCTGCGCCGCGTTGGTCGGCGTCAGACCATAGGTATTCACTTCCCAAACGGTGCGGTTAACGCTGATCGGCCACACGTCGTAAGTCAGCAACCAGCCGGCACCGACAAACAGCGAGAAGTACGGAAACCAGATATTGGTATCGAACCACCAGGTAGGGGAGCGGTCCGGATTTGCTCCCGGCACGTCCTCCACCTTGCCCGGTTGCAGCGCGAAGGCGTGTTTCCACATCAGCGCTTCGGCCGGCGTCGGCTGGTGCGCCGGATTGCCCCACACCGCCATGGTGCGGTGATCGCCATACACGCGGCAGGAATTGGGCAGCCCCAGCGGATTACCCGGTGAGTTCATGGCATCCGGCAGCGAGCGGCGGTGCACGGTCGCCACGTGGTAAGGCTCGAGAAAGGCGTCGGTGATCACCTTCCAGTTGGCATTCACCTCCAGGCGGTAGCTGCCGGTGTGTTCGTATTGCTCAAGCGGGTGCTGACCGACAAACTCCCCCAGCTCGCCGAGGTATTCGGCCAGCGTCCACGGCGGTGTCGGGTTCCAGTTCACAAACACGAAACCGCGCCAGCTACCCACCGCCAGGCGCCGCGCGCCAAGGCCGGCGCGGTCCGCTTCCAGGCGCGGAAAATATTCCTCGCCCGGCACGCTGCGCAGCGTGCCGTCGAGGTTGTAGGTCCAGCCGTGAAAATCGCACACAAAGCCGCCGGCGTTTCCGCTGGCGCTGCGCGTCAGCACCATGCCCCGGTGGCGACACATGTTCAAAAATGCGTGCAGCTCGCCATCGTTTCCGCGCGTGATGATGACCGAGGCGCCCCACACCGGGATTTCGAGCACCCGGTAGTCGCCGGGTTGCGGTACCTCATTGGCCCTGCACACGCGCAGCCAGGCGCGGCGAAAGATCTTTTCGCGTTCCTGCTCGAACTGCACCGGATCGGTGTAGGCCGCTGCCGGCACCCGGGAGGTGCCGACATCGGGCGTCTGGGTGACAAAATTCATGCCGATCAAATCAGACATGGCAGGTTCCCCTCCGCAAAGTTGCCGTTCGGACGTGCGGGCCGCTACGGAAGACCAACAGGCCCCGAAAGAAGCGCTGAGTAAATCCTTCCTGGCTTTCTCAGCGCCCGTCATCGGAAAAGCGTGGTTTTCCGACGACTCACAAAATCAGCGGCTTACAGCCACAGATTTTGGCAGCGCATCCTTGCGCTGCGGGAACCACTGAATATTCAGCGTCTCCCCAACAAGCGGTAACGTACCGCGATTTGCCGGGTTTGTCCCGCCCGCGGCGCCCGCTATTTGGAACGCATGCCGCCGTCCACGCGCAGCACCGTGCCGGTGATGTAACGCGCCTCGTCGCTGGCCAGGAACACCACCGCATCGGCGATTTCTTCCGGCTCGGCCCAGCGCGCCAGCGGCGTCGACTGGCTGATGAAACCGGCCAGCGCCGGGTCGTCGATCAGGTGCTCGGTCATGCCCGTCTTTACACCGCCCGGCGCCACGCCATTCACGCGGATGCCATGCGCCGCGGCCTCCACACCAATCTGGTTAATCAGCCCGATGGTCGCGTACTTGGATGCCGTGTACGCCGCCCCGCCGCCACCGGACGCCAGCCCGGCCACGGACGCCGTCATCACGATGTTGCCGCCGGTTTTCTTCAGGGCTTCAAAAGCCGCCTGGCAGGTGAAGAAATAACCCTTCACGTTGACGCCGATAACGCGGTCGAACAAGGCCTCGTCGATGTCCGTAAACGGCAAAAAGCCATCGAACACCCCGGCGTTGGCGAACACCACATCCAGCTTGCCACTCGCCGCCACGGCGGCGGCAACCAGTGCCTCCACGCTCGGTTTGCGGGTGGTATCGGTGGCGATGAAAGCGGCCTTGTGACCCTTCCCCCGAATATCGGCGGCCACCGCCTCACCCGCCTTGGCGTTAATGTCGCCGATCATCACCGCCGCGCCCTGGGCAGCAAACGCCCGCGCCGTCGCCGCGCCAATCCCCGAACCCCCGCCGGTGACGATCACCGACTTGCCGTCGAACCGTGCCATCTTCGTATCTCCTCCAAACCGTGGCAGGAGCGCCACCAGTCCGGACGATAACCGAGCGTGGGCGGCTTGGACAGGGCCGCGTGAGGCGCGGGAATGGCAAGTAGTAGCCCGTATCGAGTGCAGCGGAATACGGGGAGGCCGTCACCCACTCGCCCCGGATTCCGCTACGCTTCATCCAGGCTACGGTCCCTGGAGCGCCTTGTTGGGCAGCATTGTCATGACAGGAGAATACCAAGACCAGCAACGCCAGTGCCTGCGACTGCCACGGCCCAGACCCAAGGCCTGACGACGGGTTGCCCGCGCCCCTTCGCAGCTCTTGAACTGACGCTCCAGTGCCCCCAAATCACGTACAAGAAGAGCGGGACTATTACAAAGTATCTGGCCAGCCCAAGTGACTGCTCCCACTCTCTGATTTCAGCCCCGTAGAAATAGCGAAGCGGAAAGGACGCGAGAAGCAAAAAAGTCCCGAATGCAATTGCGTACTCGATAGCCGTGTAACGACCGATCTTCATTGTGATGCCCAACTTCTGCGCTGAACGGACGGCGAAACGCCGCCAGGCGGTGCGCCGGTCCGAGGGCGCGAAGCGCCCGATTCGAGCGCATTGTTAGAGCGAACTTCACGACCACATAGCTTTGCGCCGCGAAATTTAAGCACCGGGAACTCTCGAGGATGAGTCTTTATCACCCTTAATTTTTTTCTCTCGTCTTTCGCGGGAGAGCTTAACCTTCTCGGGCATGATGAACGAATACATCAAGAACTTTGATGTGAAATCATGCACTTCAATCACATCGTCGTGATCTACGTTTTTTAGGTTGTCCTTGTCGGGGTGAGCACCCCAGTTTCCAAATATTCGGATCTGATGCGACCAATCCTTCACATCCTCGGACACGGTGGACAAACTTCCGATTTGCTTGATGAGGTCAATTTTCGGGTCGGCCCCGAGTTTTACTAGGGCGCTTTGCAGGGCTCTTCGAAACATGGCGCATGCTGCTCTATCGGCTCCTATCGCTTGGCATCTCAATGCTTCGTTGTAATCTTGACACACCTCGCTCGGAATAAACGCTTTTTCCTCATTACTGAGCTTGTCGTCTAGGGACACGGGGAACATATCCGTCCAACCCTTCATTGAGAGCAACTCATTGCGGCTATGCTCATTCTGCTTAAAGTAGAAGGTCTTTAGAAGGAGTTTCCGACATGGCTTGCACCGGAAGATTACGTAGAATTCAACATCTCGATTTTTCAGCCTGTGGTAGTCATTCCATAAGGCTTCGATATGAGCTTGCGTATCACAATGCGGGCATACCTCAATAAGGTCCTTGACGTGATTGGAAATTCCTTCCTGGGCTTCTTTAATATCCATAATTTCTACGGTTCGTGAGTCGATGGGATGCAGTGTGCGTTCGCTCTAACGCTCAGCATCAGCGGCGGCGCGGAGCGTCCGCTGCAACGATTTGTTAGCCGTCAGCGACTGCATCGTGGAAATCATTTTCATGAACAATGACAAGGGAAACTCCTTGCTTTCGCAGTTGCACAGCTTTTTCAACTTTACGGCCATAACAGGCGTATGCCCAACACGGGTTTCCTTCCGCCCCAATAACCAGATAGTTAACCTTCTTCGAAACGCCGGGAAGCGCTTGGCCACCTAGCTCCCGCACAACCTCGACAAATCCCGCCCGTGTGTATGAATTGGAAGCACCAGTAAAACAAAACACAGAGCCCACGAATGTTATTTCAGGGCAAACTGCGCAGACACCCGCAACTGAGCTTTGCTCGGAAAATACGGGGTTTGTGATTGTCCTGTCATCAAGTACAGCGACAAATTCGGAAAAGAACGACATAAGCATCTTGTGCTCTTCCGGATCTATGTGGTGATCGGCTAGTACAGCAGTGATAATGCTATCCACTTCATCATACGGCCAGCATGTTCGCAGATGCTCATGATTTGCCAACCAAGCAGCAAGCCCTTCTAGCTCTTCTTTCGTTATTTCTCCATCACCTGCGATTCCACCAAGAATTGCATGAAGCCTCTGAAGGTCGGCAGTTGTTTGATCAAAGAATTCAGTTGATCGTAGGCGCTCACAGAGCCATAGAATGTCATCCCTTTCCTCGTTCGCCAGAACCCCGTCAGCGATGGCTTCAGCTACAACAGGAACGAGTTCGTTAAAAGGATGTTTTTTCTGTACATCGCGATGGTCGTCCAGCCATAGATTTAGGAAATGAATTTCGTTTTCGTTTATTTTTCCATCGATCGAGATGCCCTCGACGAGCCCCAACAATGAATTTACCGCCTTGTCGATTCGCGACCGCCCGGTGAAAAGGTAATAGGGCTTGTGATCTTCGTGCATCGGGTTCTCCTACCTTTTTTCTGACGGCTAACGCTCAGCATCAGCTGCGGCGCGAAGCGCCGTCAGCTGCATGCTGTTGTTAGCCAGCATGCTGCGCAATGGGAACCTCACTTTTCCAAGAACTCTATGTCGATTATCTCGGCCTCAATCTTTTTGGCCCAAGCTGACGGAGTGTCCTCCTCAACGTTGTAGCCGAAGTCTTTCCGATACCCGGGGCGAAGCGGCGTGTTGTCGCCGATCGAGAACTCGGTGACGAGCACGGGCGAATAGTCCTTCTCGCCTATGCGGCGGCTGGCATTGTCCAGAAAGTAGATTCGCACGGTCACCTTTCGAAGCGGCTCGGCGCCGTTGTTCACGATGGTTCCAAATACGCCATCCACGGTTCGTCCGAAGCGCTCACCGGGAGCAACCCGAACGCTTTCCAGTGAGAGATTCGAAGACACATATGCCCGGATTGATCGTAGCCGCTCGGCTTCGGCCTCGGCTTTCGCTCGGGCCTCGTCCGCCCTGCGCTTCTCTCGCTCCTCCCGCATCCTTGCGACAGCCTCCGCGCTGGCTGGCTCTGTCGAGAGACGGACACGGTAAGGAACGAGCACCGCGTAGAGATCGTACTGCTCCCGCGCGCGAGTGTTCAGCTCCCGCTCGATGAAGCTCGGCCCGATGGCCTGGATCATCGCCTCACCCAGGGCCGAGCCGAGGGCGGCGAACGGGTTGTCTTCGCTCACATCTGGGGGCATGGCGATCGTCATTGAAACCAGGTTTGTCACGGGGTTCACCGAGATCGAGAGTTCCTGCTGCGAGTCGCTACTGGCCGATTGAAGAGAGCGCACGCGATTGTTGAGCCCGACGGACAGGTAAAGATGCCACGCGACCAAGAGGAAGATGATGACCAAGAACGCGAGCAACACTCGTCGTCCCCAGCAGGGCCGATTGGTGACGGCTTGCGGTGTGTCCATACGATCACCTCATGCTGGCTAACATTGAGTATCCGGAAATCTTCCGCGTTTAAACACGGAACATTTCCGCATAACCCGCCGAAGCTTCACCGGCTTCATGTCTGCCATGTCGGCTCGGCCCACCGCCAAAATCCATTGTTTCCGCCGTCGCCGTTGAGCTATCGGCCAAGAACCAAGGTGACCGCCACGAAATTCGGGAACTTTTGCGTATATCCAGCAGCATCCCAGGCACACCCTTTGTCTGGCAGGAACACGATGGGCCAACAACTCATAAACGCCTCCCGATCAGTCGGGTACGGCTTGCTCCGACCCCGTCGCGGTTAATCAACGCGATCCATTGCGCCGAAATCTACTACTGTTTTGCTGGGCAGTATAGGCAAGCCAATGACCACTCGGCAGATGGGCCATCAAGCGGACCGCTTAGGGGTCGACATCGGCCTTGAACAGACTGTTGCAATGTTGAGTCTCAGGATTTGCCGGACCTGAGCAAGTCGTGGGTGACCAAGATCACGGTTTTGCCAGGGGTGGCTTACAGATACGGCTGGCCGTCTGTGCCTCTGGGTGCTCTGGCGGGACACGAGGAGCCTTAACGTTCGCACAGTCGTACCCTGGTCGCTTTCCTCCCCCACCCCACGCAAGAACTGGTCAGCCGCGCGCCAACAGCACCAACAGTGCGATCAGCAATGCCAGGGATAGCCCCTGCCAGAACCGTAGCGGATTGCGCTCGTACAAGGGCTGGCGGCGCTGCGGCGCGGTACCGCCACCGCCGGAGAGGCCATGTTCCAGATCGGCCACCAGGTCCGCCACGTGCGCATACCGCTCGGTGGGCTGCACCGCGGTAGCGCGCGCCAGTACCGCGTCAAGCCACGCCGGCAGCTGCGGCCGGTAGTGCGCCAGGGGCTGGCGGCGGGTAAAGCGCGGCCGGGCGAAGGCTTCGGTCTCGCCGTACGGGTAGTGGCCGGTGAACATGCGGTACAGGGTCACGCCAAGCGCATACACGTCGGTGCATTCGTCGCCGGCGTTGCCCTCGTACTGCTCTGGCGCCAGGTAGCTTGGCGTGCCCGGAATATCTTCGTCAGGTGCGCCCTGTACACCGGGTAGACGTGCCACGCCCAGGTCGAGCAGCTTCAGGCCGCCACCGGGCAGCAGCAGTACGTTGTCAGGCTTGATGTCGCGGTGCACGATGCGCCGCCGGTGCAGGGCATCGACCGCCCGGCCGAGCTGGCTGGCAATGGCGACGCCCTCGGCCAGGCCAAGCGGGCTACGCTTGAGGCGCTGCTCCAGGGTCTCGCCAACATAGAACGGCATTGCCGAATACAGGCGCGTCTGGCGATCCGGCGCCAGTTCGATCACTTCCGCCACGTACGGGCTGCGCACCTGCGCCGCCACGGCCGCCTCGCGCAGGAAAGCCCGCCGGTAGATATCCTCGCCCTCCAGGCGCGGGTGCGGAAACTTCAGCGCCGCCTGACGCGACTCACGCAGGTCCTGGGCCCTAAACAGGCGGCTGTAGCGGCCGTCTGAAATCTGCTCCAGCAGTCGAAAGCCGTCCACTTCGTCGCCGACTTTGGGCAAGGCCAGCAGGGGCAGCGCCGCCAGGGCGGCTTCAAGGCCAGTCTGATCGAGCGGCGGCAGCGCCAGCACGTCCAGCACCAGGGCCGTTACGTTGTCGCGACTGCCGGCCTCCAGCGCCGCCGCGACAATTTCGGCGGCACTCGCCTGCGGGTCCCCACGGGTTGCCAGCAGGGCCTCGATGCGCCGGTCCGGCAGCGTGCCGTGCACCCCATCCGTACATAGCAGGTAGCGGTCGTGCACGCGCAGCTCGTGTCGGCTGGCGTCGGCGCGCACGTTGTCTTCCAGCGCCACGGCCCGCAGCAGCACGTGTTGCAGGTCCGGGTGATCGTGCGCGTGATCGGTGGTCACCCGGTGCAGGCTGGCATCCCGGAGCCGGTACACACGGCTGTCGCCAACGTGCAGCACGTACCCCTCGCGCCCGCGCAGCAGCAGCGCGCTGAAGGTGGTTGCCATGCCACGCAGGTCGACGTTTTGCTGGGCCAGACCGTGCAACCAGCGGTTGATGGCCTGGAGTGCGCGGCCGGCGGCGCGTTCGGCGCCCAGCGTCGCTGGCAGCCCGAAGTAGCCATCCAGAAACCCCCGAACGGCGGTCTCCGCCGCCAAGCGACCGCCCGGGCCGCCGCCGACGCCATCGGCAATCGCCGCCGCAAACTCGTAACCGCCACGACTGCCGACCGGACGATCCGCCGCCACGAAGTCCTCGTTCTGCGGCCGACGACCGGTCTGGCTGACCAGGCCGACGCCGACTTCCAGCCGCTCGCTAGTCACGCGAATGGCTCTGACGGTGGCTCAAACACGTGCCTCGGCCACCGCGCCCCAGGTGGTACGCCAGCGCGTCTTGACCGCGGCCAGCCCGATCAGTCCGACCAGAGCCAGGCCCGCGAACAGGAAAAACCCCATCCCGAAATCGCCGGTCGCCACCTTGGACCAGCCCAATGTTTTGGCCAGGAAAAACCCGCCTACTCCACCGGCCGCCCCAACCAGCCCGGTGACCACGCCGATCTCGCGCCGAAAGCGCAGCGGCACTAGCTGAAACACCGACCCGTTGCCCATACCCAGCGCCATGGCGCCGACAAAAAACGCCGCCACCGCCACCCAGGCAACCGACGGCAGTTCGCCGATGCTCCAACCCGCGACCTTGGCATCGGCCACGCTCCCGGCCAGCGGTGCCGGCCCCTCCGGCAACAAGCCGACCACCACATAGCTGACCGCCACCACACAGAACAGCACCTGCAGGGAGCGTATGCCGCCGACCCGATCCGCCAGCCAGCCGCCCACCGGCCGGAACATGGACCCGGCGAACACCACCAGCGCCACCATCAGGCCCGCCGCCACGCCAGACACGTGGTACCAGGTGGTGAAGTACAGCGGCAGTGCATTGCCCAGACCCACAAATCCCCCAAACGTGATCGAGTAGAAAAACATGAACCACCAGGTATCCCGATCGCCCAGCACCGCACCATAGTTGCGCAGCGACACGGGCGTGCGCTGCTCCGGAGCATCCTTGGCCATCACCAGGTACAGCACAAACACGATCGCCATCGGAATCAGCAGGATGCCGAACACGGCGCGCCAGCCCCAGGCCTCGGCGGCCCAGGGCACCAGCAGCGAGTCGAGCACCACACCCATGTTGCCGGCCCCGGCGATGCCCAGCACGATGCCCTGATACCTGGGCGGATACCAGCGCGAGGCCTGCGGCAGCGCGACCGCAAAACTGGCTCCGGCCAGGCCGAGCATAACGCCGAACACCTCGACCGCCAGGATGGATTCGAAGCCGACCAGCCACGCGTAGGCCAGCGCCGCCATCACCAGCAGCTGCGCC
This sequence comes from Immundisolibacter sp., assembly GCF_041601295.1. NCBI lineage: Bacteria > Pseudomonadati > Pseudomonadota > Gammaproteobacteria > Immundisolibacterales > Immundisolibacteraceae > Immundisolibacter > Immundisolibacter sp. The sequence goes on along the minus strand of NZ_JBFIII010000008.1, from coordinate 24,218 downwards.
ATGACGCCGGTGCGTTTGGGCCCGATGTGATCCGCCAGCATGCCCAGCGGCACCCGCAGCAATGCGCCGAACAGTATGGGAATGGCGACGATGGTGAACTTCTGCGACACGTCGAGCGCGATGTCCTGCGCCATGTACAGCGACAGCGGCCCCAAAACCACCCACACCATGAAGCTGAAGTCGAAATACAAAAACGCCGCCAGCAGCGTCGGCCAGTGGCCCGAGCGGCGAAAGTCCTGCCAGTCCATATCCTCACTCCTGAAAATACGCCGCCCCGTGCCGACGGCGATAAACCCGTTTAACAATCCCGGCCTCGCGACGAAGGCCGGGGTTTCAAAGCAGTCAGCTCTACGCGTGATCCCGAATCAGACCTTCACCTGCATCCACAACCAGCTTTTCGCGGCGTCGGTGGTATCGGGCCGGCCGGCAATGAAGGCCGGGGCGTCGGTGTCGTAGTCCGCATACTTGATGCCAAGCGTGTATTTCCGGGCAAAGGTCTTGCTCAGCTGCACGCCCCACTCGCTGCCGTAATCGTTATTGCCGGCATCGGCGCGGTAGTCGTCGTAGCGCACCAGCCAGTTGATGCCGCAGTTCGGCACCACCCCGCTGACAGTCACGTAACGATCCTGGAGACCTGCCGCCGGCGTGCGCAGGAACTGATCCGCCCAGCCATTGAAGGCATGCAGCGTTGCCAGCGGCGTCTGCAAGGCGCGCGCGCCACCCATTGCGCCCCCTTCGAGCAGCTCGTAACCGGCTTTGGCGCTGACCCCGAACAGGCGCAACCCGGCTTCGGCCAGGCCGTAGCTGAGGCCAAAATCGCCGGGGTTGTCGGCGTAATCGCCCTGGTACGCGTACTCGGCGGCATACAGAAACGCGCCGTCCGGCACGCCGACCCGCGCCAACGGCCGTTCGCCCGCTGCCCGCAGACCGTAAGTGGCCGTCGACTCGGCGTCGAAATGGTCGAAATCGAGCAGGTAGGCATAGCCGGTGAGCGCGGTGGAGGCGTTCGGCGTCCACTGCACGTTGACCAGGTGGCCGTCCAGTTGGAAATCGCCGGTATTGGCGAAAGCAGTGTTCGGCGTGTCCTCGCCAAAAATCCGGTTCACGTTGTAGATGTAGGCGTAGCTGGCGGTGACACCCGCCAGCATGGTGTTCTGGTACGTGAAGCCATCCAGGGTCTGCTGGTTCTGCCGCCAGCCGACATCACCTACAAACCGCTGGTTGTCGAAGTTGATTGCCTGGCGCCCATAGCGCGCCAGGTTGCCGGCCACGCCCTGCCAGGCCAGGTAGGCCTGGTTCACTTCGGTGCCGTCCGGATCGGCCACCACCGGGTACTTGCCCTTGCCGTTGTAGGTGTTGTTGTAGTCCTCGTTACCGATCACCGACACGTTCTCGGCCTCGGCATAGGCGGAGAAACCGTGGAACAAACCGGTGCGCCAGCCCAGGTTCGTGCGCACCGTATGTGCATTGGCTTCGTGCAGGATGCTGCCCGGCCGCTCCTGGGACGCGTGCTCGTAGCGGTAGCGGACCCCAAGGTTGACCTGGCCGTTGACGATGGCATCGGTCAGAGACGGCAAGGCGTTACCGACCGTCTGCCCCCGCGCGCCAGAGGCGGCAACGGAAGCCAGCAGCGCACCGCCAGCCAGAAAATAAGCGTGCTTGATGTTCACGTAGCAGCAACTCCGAACTGAGCACATCACCCGCAAACGGGCATAAAAAAAGGTCGCACCCGCCCGTGGGCAGGTACGACCTCGTTGTCGTAGCGCGGCGCTACAGCGCGCCGCCGGAGAATTTCCAGAATGGCTGCCGCGTCGCAGCCGCGCTACTTAAAGCAATACTCGGGCCAGATTGACAATGGTATAGAGCCGGCGTGTGTATCATCTCGCGGCCGTACCACCCTGGGTGGTGTCCACGCCGGAATGTACCGGGTATTGACCGAGACCCATCCGGGCACCAGCGTCACCCAGAGCGCCTACGCCGGCTACGCCATCCTCACCAACCCCGGGGCAGGTCAACAACCACGGGCAGCTCGGGCGCGCGACGGCGCCAGTAACGCCCTGTACAAGCAGGCCAACGCGGCGATGGCCAACGGCACGTCAGTTCTCCAGTGACTGAAGTCCGCCGACAGGCGATGGAACTGGCACACGGAGCCGTGCAAGCGGTGCGCAAGTGGGAGCGCGGCGCGCCAAGGGCAGTCCGCAACATGCCTTGGACGCACGCTTGGCCAGTGCAGGCAATGCACAAGCCCATCACGTCAGGGCGCGTTCATCCTTGCCGCCAATCATCACCACGCATGATGCGTTTCATGAACTGGTCAAACATCGGCACCGTAAATGCGGTGTCCCCGTGACTTGGACTCCAGATCATCCCCTTGGCAATGAGCTGACTACGGATCGGACCGAAGCTCGAAACCTTGCGGCCTAACATTTCGGCAACATCCCCTGACCGGTGAGGTCCGGGGCCAAGCTGTGCCATGGCGCGCAAATAGCGTTTCTCTGCCGGCGTCAGGCGGTCGAATCGCACCCGGAAAAAACTCTCCTCTAGCGCGGCAATCGCCTCTCGCGAGGCGCGTATCACATCGTCCTCGGTGATCGGAGACTGTTGCGCCACGTCCCACACGTGCTTGCCCCATTCCTGGAGGAAATAGGGATAGCCACTGGTTTCACGCACTATGCGTTGCAACGCGCGCGGGTCGAAGTAAACACCCTGGTTCGCGGCGGGTTTTTCAATGGCAACTCGCGCCGGATCAGGTCCTAGTGGACCGACTTCTGGGTAATCGAACAACCGCTCCGCATAGGACTTTGCCCGACCCATACGCCCCGGCAACTGAGGCAGTCCAGCACCGATCATCACCACGGGAAGTTGTCGCTGCGCTGTTCGGTGCAGCGCCGTAATCAGAGCAGCCAACTGGTTCTCTTCAACGTATTGCAGCTCGTCAACGAACAGGATCAAGGCTGTGCTAGCGCGCTGTGCGGCAGCGCCAGCCGCTTCGAGGAGTGCTTGTAGATCGTGCTCCAGGTCGCCGTTGTCCGCTAATCCCGGCTCCGGCTCGAAATCGAATCCGACTTCAATGTCCTGATACCTGAGTTTTAGCCCCTTGGCGAAACCAGCCAACGCCCGCAATGCGCGGTGTCCAAGTTAAGTTCCCGCGCCTGTTCGTTGCGCGATAGGCGCAATAGCGCTTGTCGTAACTGGGGCGCCAGAATGGCCGGTAGAGAACGTCCCTCAGGTGCTTCGATGCGCAGCGTTTGCATATCAGCCGCCTCGGCTTCATTGCGCATACGGTCCAGCAAGACGGTTTTTCCAACGCCTCTCAGGCCAATCAGCAAAACACTCTTGGCCGGCCTGCCAGCACGTATGCGCGAAGTAGCGACTCGTACCGTTTCGAGCAACGCATCACGACCGGCCAGTTCGGGAGGGGGAGTGCCTGCCCCAGGGGCGTAAGGATTGGTTATAGGGTCCATCGGCGCCAGTGTATATGGTTATTAAGTAAATTATGGAGCCGGCATAACTTCCTTAACTTCACTTAAATTAACTCCCGACTCGTACCCAGAAATCCGTCGTCACAACCACCTCAGGAGTTCGCCGCCAGGACCAAACTCGTCCGTTCTGCGCCTAACTGAAGGAAGCGCTGAATAAATCCGTCCTGGATCTTTCAGCGCCCGCCACCGGAAAAGCGTGGTTTTCCGGTGGCTCACAAAATCAATGGTTTACAGCCATCGATTTTGGTAGTGCGTCCCTGCACTGCGGGAGCCGCTGCATAAATCAGCGGCTCCTGAACCACTTGCCAATCAATCGCGATCCGCCAACCGCCCGTCCGTGAGCACCAGCTGACGGTCGAGCGAAGCCGCCAGTTCCGGATTGTGGGTGACCACCACCAGCCCGCCGCCGCGTTCGCTACAGACCTCCACCATTTGCGCAAACACCTGCTGGGCGGTGTGCGGGTCGAGGTTGCCGGTCGGTTCGTCGGCCAGGATGCAGCGCGGCTGAGTCACCAGCGCGCGGCCGATGGCTACCCGCTGGCGCTCGCCGCCGGACAGCTGACCCGGCTTGTGGTGGTGGCGCGCGGCCAGGCCAAGGCGTGCCAGCATGTCGGCCGCCGCCTGACGCGCCGCGGGCGGCTGGGCGCCGCCGATCAGCAGCGGCATGGCGATGTTCTCCAACGCCGTGAACTCCGCCAGCAGGTGGTGGAACTGGTAAACGAAGCCGAGCGAGCGGTTGCGCAGGCGCGAGCGCGCCTGCTCGCCAAGACCGGTCAGTAACTCGCCCTCGACCCGCACCTGGCCGGTGCTGGCAGCGTCCAGCCCGCCCAGCAGATGCAGCAACGTGCTCTTGCCGGCACCGGATGCGCCCATGATGGCCACGCTCTCGCCCGCCTCGACCGTGAGGTCCACATCATGCAGTACGGTCAGTGCGCCACCGGCGTCGACATAGGTCTTGCCCAGGCCACGGGCCTCCAGCACCGGTCTTGAATTACTCATAACGCAGGGCCTCGGCCGGATCGGTACGGGACGCGTGCCAGGCCGGGTACAGCGTGGCCAGCAGCGATAGCAACAACGCCAGCCCGGTGATGTTCATCACATCGCCCACTTCCAACTGCGATGGCAGGGTGGAGATGTAATACACGTCGGTCGGCCACAGGCTCACGTGCAGCACCCGCTCCAGCCACGGCACCAGGGTCGCGATGTTCAGCGACAACACCACCCCACTGACCAGCCCGAGCAGCGTGCCAATCACGCCGATGACCGCGCCTTGCACGATGAACACTCCCATCACGCTGCCCGGTGTGGCGCCCATGGTGCGCAGGATGGCGATATCGGCACGCTTGTCGGCCACCATCATCACCAGGGTGGAGATGATATTGAACGCCGCCACGGCGACGATCAGCGACAGGATGATGAACATCACGGTCTTTTCGGTGCGCACGGCGCGAAAGAAGTTGACGTGCTGGCGCGTCCAGTCACTCACGGCCAGGTAGGGCAGCTGCAAGCCCAGACGCCGCGCCACGGTGGGTGCCTGCATGAGATTCGTCAGGCGCAAGCGTACGCCGCTGACGGCATCGTCCTGCAACCGCAGCAGACGCTGGGCGTCGCCGATGGCCACCAGGGCCAGTGCGCTGTCGTATTCGTACATGCCGGCCGAGAAGTAACCGAGCACGGTAAAACGCTTCATGCGCGGCAACACGCCGGCCGGACCGGCGCTGACTTCCGGTATCAGCACCGTCACCTTGTCGCCCACCTTGGCTCCCAGCGCCTGCCCCAGATCCCGCCCCAGGATGATGCCGAACTCACCCGGTCCGAGCGCGGACAGCGTGGTGCCGCTGGTATTGAGTGTCAGTTCGGCGACGCCGGGCTCCTGGGCCGGGTCGATGCCACGCAGCAACACACCGTTGGCGTTGCCGGCGAACGAGATCATGGCCTCGGTCTCAACGTACGGCGCGCTGGCCTCGACCTCGGATTCGCGTTTGACCTCGCGCTGCGTCGCCCGCCAGTCGCGCAGCACGCCGCCATCGCCGCTGACGGTAACGTGCGCCACCATGCCAAGAATGCGCGAGCGCAGCTCGTGCTCGAAACCGTTCATCACCGAAATGACCGTAATCAGCGCCATCACGCCCAGGGCGATACCGGCCATCGAAACCAGGCTGATGAAGGAGATGAAGTGGTTGCGCCGCTTGGCGCGCGTGTAACGCAGGCCGATAAAAATTTCGTAGGGTTTGAACATGCTCAGGCGGGCGCCTCTGCGCCATATTGTTGTTGTGGATCGCGCACGAAACCGAACGCCCGCGGCAGATCATTGCTGGCGCAACGGGTCAGCGGCACCCGGCCCTGCGGAAGGTCCAGAATCAGTGCTGGCGTGTCCGCGCCGCCGTGCATGAGGGCGGACAGCGCGGTCTCGTCGGCCGGCTGGTCGTCCGCATGACGCACGCGGTCGGCAAAGTATTCCAACGTGGCCTCGTCAGCCCGTGCCGCGCCAAGCTCGGTCAACAGGGTCAGCACGCCGGCCTCGTCCAGACACGCCGCCTGCACCGCTCCGGCCGGCTGCCCGGTGTGGGCAACCAGCGACCCATCCGCCGCCACGTGCACCGTATAGGGCGCGTAATCCAGGCGCACAAAAACCACCTGGGCGCCGTTCTGCACGAAATAGCGACCCTGCGCGTCGCGCTGGTAATGGCGGTTCAGATGCGCCCGCAGCGACGGATGTTCCACCGCCGCATCGCGGATCAGCCACGTACCCCGCCCGGTCAGTCGCAGCCAGCCCGCCAGGGGCTGGCCCGGCGACCATGCCGGCGTGACGGGCAGTTCGCTCATTTCAGGTGCACCCGCTCACCGAGCGTCGGCGCCGTTGCCGCCCAACCGAACTTCTCGTGCAGGCGCAGGCGCAGTGCATCGGCCGCCGCCGGCTCGCCATGGGTAACGAAGGCCTGGCGGGGCGAAGGCATGGCGGATAGCCAATCCAGAATGCCCTGCCAGTCGGCATGCGCGGACAGGTTCTCGATGCTCGCCACTTCGGCCTTCACCCGCAGATAGCGGCCATGCAGCTTGATCTCCTGTGCACCGGCCAGCAGCGCGGCGCCGCGCGTGCCGCCGGCCTGGTAGCCGGCGAACAGAATGGTGTTGTCCGGATTCCCGGCACGGGCCTTCAGGTGATGCAGTACCCGCCCGCCGGTGATCATGCCGCTGGCGGAAATAATGATCATCGGGTGGGTGCGGGAATTGAGCGCGATCGAATCCTCGCGTTCGCGTACATACGTTGCCGTGGCGCACACCTCACCGGCCTGCGCGGCGCTGAGCCGATGCTCGCTGGCAAACCGCTGTAGCAACTCGCTGGCGTTGATGGCCATCGGGCTGTCCAGGAACACCGGCACGTCGGGAATGGCACCCTGCTGCTTGAGCTGATGAATGTAAAACAGCAGTTCCTGGGTACGGCCAACGGCAAACGCCGGGATCAGCACCATGCCACCACGGGCAGCGGTGCGTTTGATGACTGCGGCCAGTTCCTGGGCCGGGTCGCTGGGCGGATGCAGGCGATCCCCATAGGTGGACTCGACGACCAGATAATCGACCGGCGGTGGCGGCGCCGGATCGTACAGGATGGGGTGGTCGTTGCGGCCGAGGTCGCCGCTGAACAACAGCCGCCGGCCATCCGCCTCAAGCTCTACGCTGGACGCGCCCAGGATATGACCGGCAGGCCGCAAGCGCGCCCGCACGCCGGCGCATGGCTCGAACCAGTCATTGAATTCAACCCGTTCCAGCGCCGGCAGGCAATCGATGGCGTCCTGCTTGTCATACAGGGGCAGCGCCGGGCGGTGCTTGGAGAACCCCTTGCGGTTGGCGTACTCGGCATCCTGCTGCTGCAGGTGGCCGCTGTCCGGCAACAGGATTTCGCACAGGGCTGCGGTGCCCGGCGTGCACCAGACACGTCCGCCATAACCATTTTTCACCAGCAGCGGCAGGTAGCCGCTGTGGTCGATATGGGCATGCGTCAGTAGCACCGCGTCCAGGCTGGCGGGCTTTACCGGCAGCGCCGCCCAGTTTTTAAGACGCAGCTGCTTGTAGCCCTGGAACAGGCCGCAGTCCACCAGCAGGCGCCGGCCGGCCACTTCCAGCAGATACTTCGAGCCGGTGACCGTACCGGCCGCGCCAAGGAAAGTCAGATGCATGAAACCTCTGTCGGACTGGAATGCTTGCCGTCGGCAACACAACGCACCGTCTGGCGCAACCCGTGACGCATGCCTGCGCAACCGGGCAACAACACAGAAGGTACCGCGTCGCGCAGGAAGGTGGGCTGCCGACGTCCCACCGGCGACACCTTGCCGCTCAGGAATCGGCTAACAGGCTGCGCACATAATCGGCGACGCCGCGTTCAACCGGCATGAACTCGCCGTCGTATCCGGCCAGTCGCAGTCCGGCAAGATCAGCCTGGGTGTAGCTCTGATATCGCTCGGCAAGGCCCGGCGGGAAATCGACATAACGCACCGCACCGCTGGCTACCAGCGCTGGCAAATCGAGCGGCGCCTCGCCCGCGGCGTCGCGGCAGGCATTGATCACCGCCTGTGCCACGCGGTTGAAACTCGCTGCCTCACCGCTGCCCAGGTTGAACACACCGCTGCCCTGCGGCCGGTCCAGGAAGTGCAGCACCGCTCGTGTCAGATCGTCCACCGCCACGAAGTCACGCCGTTGCTCGCCGTCGCCATAGCCGCCGCTGCCGCTGAACAGGCGCACGCATCCCTCCTCCCGGTACTGAAGGAAGAACTGGCGCGCCACCGACGCCATGCGCCCCTTGTGCGCTTCGCCCGGCCCGTAAACGTTGAAGTAGCGAAAGCCGGTCACCGGCGCCTGCAAGCGACCGGCGTGTCGGCGAAGGTAGTTATCGAACAACAGCTTGGAGTAGCCGTAGACGTTAAGAGGTTGCTCATTTTCGGGACGTTCGGCGAACTCCTGACTCGCCCCGTACACCGCCGCCGAAGACGCATACAGCAACGGCACCCGCGCGCCCTGGCAGTAATCGAACACGGCTTTCGAGTACGCGTAGTTGTTTTCCATCATGTAGCGGCCGTCCAGTTCCATGGTGTCGGAACAGGCGCCCTGGTGCAGGACGGCGGTCAGTTTGCCCAGACGGCCGGTGTCCAGCAGGCCGAGAAAGTCGCGCTTGTCGACATAATCAGCGATCGCGCGGCCAACCAGGTTACGGAACTTGGCCGAGTTGGTTTCGAGGTTGTCCACCACCAGGATGTCGGTGATGCCGCGGCGGTTCAAGGCGCCCACAAGATTACTGCCGACGAAGCCCGCGCCACCTGTCACTACGTACATAATCCATCCTCCTGCTCCAGCACCGCAGCCACCTCGTCCGCAGTGGCTGTGGCCGTGCCAAGCTTGCCAACCACTATGCCAGCCGCGAGATTGGCCAGGTGCACCGCGGCTGCGTCAGGCAGACCTGCCGCCAACGCCAGGGCAATGGCTGCCACGACGGTGTCGCCGGCGCCCGACACGTCGTACACCTCGCGCGCCCGGGCCGGGTCGTGCAGGGCCGGCGCATCGGCGCGAAACAGGGTCATGCCCTCCTCGCTGCGGGTGATCAGCAGCCCCCCGACGTCGAGTCTGCGCAGCCAGGAGGACGCCCTGACCTGCAATTCGGCTTCGTTGCTCCACGGCCCCCCGGCGACGGTCGCGAACTCACTGCGGTTCGGCGTCAGCAGGGTGGCGCCGGCATAACAGGCGTAATCGTGGCCCTTGGGATCGACGATCACCAACAAACCGCGGGCGCGTGCCTCGCCAATCAACGCAGCCACGTGCAACAGCGAGCCCTTGCCGTAGTCGGACAGCACCACCGCCTGTGCCCAGTCGAGCGCGGACTGGAATTCAGCCCGCAGGCCGTCGAGGGCCGCCGCGCTGGGCCGCGCTTCAAAATCGAGCCGTATCAGTTGTTGGCTGCGCGACAACACGCGCAGCTTCAGCGTGGTCGGCAAGGCCGGGTCGCGCACCAATCGGGCATCAATTGCGGTGTCGGTCAGGAGTGATTCGAGCCGCTGCCCGGCCTCATCGGTGCCCGTGATGGCCAGCAGTCGCGCCTTGGCGCCGAGCGCCACCACGTTACGGGCCACGTTGGCGGCGCCGCCAAGGCGCTCCTCGCTGGCGCCTACCGCCACCACCGGCACCGGCGCTTCCGGTGATATGCGTTCGACCGACCCAAACCAGTAGCGATCCAGCATGGCATCGCCCACGACCAGCACCCGCTGGCCTTCAAGGCGGGCCAGGTGCGCGGGTGTAAGTCCGCTGACTAACACTCAGTCGCTCGGAACGCTTGCCGCCAGCGCCCGCAATGCGGCGCCAGGGTCAAGCGCACGGGTGATCGGGCGGCCGATCACCAGGTAAGTTGCTCCGGCCGCCAGCGCGGCGGCCGGGGCCAGGGTACGCTGCTGGTCATCGAGCGCCTCGCCAGGCGCGCGTATGCCGGGTGTCACCAGGGTAAATTGTTCCCCCAGCGCTGCCCGCAGCGGGACGATTTCGAGTGGTGAACAGACCACGCCGTCGAGTCCGGCATTGGCGCAGCAGCGCGCCAGATGCAGCACCCGCTCGGCAGGGTCGCCAGGCATTCCGACGGCCGCCAACTCGGTGCCATCCAGACTCGTCAGCAAGGTCACACCAACCAGGACTGGCCTGCTCGGCCCGCCGGCAAGCGCTTCGACCGCCGCCCCCAACATGCGGGGGCCGCCACTGGCGTGGACGTTCACCATCCACACGCCAAGCGCTGCGGCGCTGCGGCAAGCGCCCGCCACGGTGTTGGGAATGTCGTGAAATTTAAGGTCCAGAAACACGTCGAAACCTTGCCGCTGCAGGGCTTCGACCGCTGCCGGCCCGGCAGCGGTGAACAGTTCCATACCTACCTTAAGGCGGCACAACGCCGGATCGAGATGTGCCGTCAGGGACAATGCCTGACCCAAATCCGGGCGATCGATGGCAACAACGATTCGGGGCTTCGACATCGATATCCAGGATTGCAGTACAGGCCCGGGTCAAGGATCTGGCGGCGTGCTCAGCTGAGTCTGCAAACGTCGCTGCTCCGAGCGTAGCTGGCGCAGTTCCCGCCCGCGCCGCCAGCGCACTGGTAGCGCCGCCAGCCAGCCGAGCACCACGCTGACACCAACCACCAAAAGCAGCAGCCAGGCCAGGCGTAACTCGCCACTCCCGATCAGATAGTTGATCTTTACCGGCTGCGTGTTGACGCTGGCGAAAAGACCCGCCAGCAACGCGACCGTCAGCAATAGCAGTAAGCGCAATACACGCATCATGACACCTCCACAAACAAAAACGGCATAGCCGGGGCCATGCCGTTTTTATTCAGGTTCCAGACTTCGCCCAAGCGCCCACTGAAGTCAGGCAACGCTGCCTGCCGACCGATCAGTTACCGCGGTCACCCATTTGCTCCTTCAACAGGTCACCCAGGTTGGTAGTACCGGTAACGTTGGTGGAGCGGTACTCCTCAACTGTCGCTGCTTCTTCCTTGATCTCCTGCGCGCGCACCGACAACTGGATTGCACGAGCCTTGGCGTCTACGGAGATGATCATGCACTCGACTTCGTCGCCCACTTTAAGGACTTCGGTCACGTCCTTGGTCTTGTCCTGCGAGGCCTCGCCGGACTTCATGGTGCCTACAATGCCGCTGGCCAACTCGAGGGTCGCGAACTTCGGCTCGACCTCGGTCACCTTGCCGGTAATGCGGGTGCCGCGGGGATGATCCGTCACGTAGTCAGTCCAGGCATCGCTCTCGACCTGTTTCATGCCGAGCGAAATGCGCTCACGCTCGGGGTCCACCAGCAATACCACGGCTTCCACCACATCGCCTTTCTTGAAATCGCGTATGGCGTCCTCGCCGGGTTTGTCCCAGGAAATGTCGGTCAGGTGCACCAGACCATCGATTCCGCCATCCAGCTCGACAAACACCCCGAAATCGGTAATCGACTTGATGCGGCCGCTGACCTTGTCGCCCTTGTTGTTCAAGACAGCAAATTCTTCCCAGGGATTCATGCGGCATTGCTTCATGCCCAGCGAGATGCGTCGACGCTCGCCGTCCACATCGAGAATCATTACCTCGACCTGATCGCCCGGCTGCACCACCTTGGCCGGCTGCACGTTGCGGTTGGTCCAGTCCATTTCGGACATGTGTACCAGACCTTCCACGCCGTCTTCGATCTCGACGAAGCAACCGTAGTCGGTGACGTTGGTGACCGTACCGACCAACTTGGTCGCCACCGGGTAACGGCGGGCGATGTTGACCCACGGATCTTCCTGCAACTGTTTCAGACCAAGCGAAACGCGGACCCGCTCGCGGTCGAACTTCAGAATCTTGACTTCAAGCTCGTCGCCGACCTTGACCACTTCGCTGGGATGACGCACGCGCTTCCAGGACATATCGGTCACGTGCAGCAGGCCGTCGATGCCGCCCAAATCCACAAACGCACCGTAATCGGTCAGGTTCTTGACCATACCTTGCTTGATCTGGCCCTCCTCCAGGCTCTCGATCAGGGCGCGACGCTCCTCGACATAGCTGTCCTCGAGCACCGCGCGACGGGAAACCACGACGTTGTTGCGCTTGCGGTCAAGCTTGATGCACTTGAACTGGATTTCGCGCCCTTCGAGATGCGTGATGTCCCGCACCGGGCGAATGTCGACCAGGGAGCCGGGCAAGAATGCCCGCACGTCGCCGATCATGACGGTGAAACCGCCCTTGACCTTGTCCGTAATGATGCCGTTGATGGGTTCGGCCTTCTCGAAGGCGTCCTCCAGCACAATCCACTGCTTGTTGAGTCGTGCTTCTTCACGCGACAGCACGGTCTCGCCGTAACCATCCTCGATCGCCTTGAGCGCTACCTCGACCTCGTCCCCAATGCCGACTTCCAGCTCACCCCGCTCGTTGCGGAATTCGTGAATCGCGATCAGTGCTTCGGATTTCAGACCGGCATGCACGGTGACGAAGTTGTCGTCCAGATCGACGACGATGGCTTTGACGATGGAACCGGCCTGCAGCTTTCTGCGTGACAGGCTTTCTTCAAGAAGGGCAGCGAACGATTCGGTCATAGGGGCTAACACGTGATGGCGGATTCCGCATTCCGCAGTGGATAACAAATGCGCTGTCGACAGGGCTTTCGCCACGAAACGGAGAACGTCAACACCCCCCAGCCCTCACGGGGCCAGGCCGGCGCTGTCCGTCAGACCGCGCTCCTTACAGTGCCCTAGAATCCGGGCACAAACTTCATCCGCCGTGAGGTCGCTGCTGTCGATGATGACCGCGTCGTCCGCCGGGCGTAGAGGGGCGGTTTTGCGCGAGCCATCCCGCGCATCTCGCTGCCCCAAATCGCTCAAAATATCCGCAAGCCTAGCATCGACACCGGCCGCGCTCAACTGCGACCAGCGCCGCCGCGCCCGCTGCTCGACGCTGGCGGTCAGAAAAATCTTCAGCGGTGCCTGGGGAAACACTGTGGTGCCCATGTCGCGCCCCTCTGCCACCAGGCCCGGCGAGCGGGCACGCGCCCGCTGCAGTGGCAGTAGCACGGTACGAAGATCGGCCTGCACAGCCAGGCGCGAGGCGGCGCGCGCGCAGGCCTCCTCCCGAATCGCCGCCGTCACATCCGTGCCATCCAGCAGTACCCGCAGCGCCGCGGCATCCGGGCGAAACTCAAACTCGAGGCGGCTCACCAGGCCCGCTAGCGCGGCGCCGTCGTCCAGATCCAGTCCAGCCCGCGTCGCGGCCAATCCAACCAGCCGATACAGCGCCCCACTGTCCAGGTAATGCCAGCCGAGGCGGCGTGCCAGCTGAAGACTCACCGTGCCTTTGCCCGCACCACCTGGGCCGTCGATTGTTAAAACGGGGGGATTCACGCCTCCTCGATCTCCAGGCCGAGGCCTCGCATCAAGACCGTATAACCCGGAAACGAAGTCCCGACGTTGACACAGTCACGAATCCGCACTGCCTCAGGAGCGCGAAGCGCCGCCAGGCTGAAGGCCATGGCAATACGATGGTCCCCGTGGCTATCCACCGTACCGCCACGAAACTGCCCGCCCTCGATGCGCAGGCCATCCGGCAACGTCTCCACCGTGATACCCAGCATGCCGAGGCCCGACGCGATGGCCGCGATGCGGTCACTCTCCTTGACCCGCAACTCGGCCGCACCCGTGATAAGCGTTTGGCCCTGCGCACAGGCGGCGGCGACGGCAATGGCAGGAAACTCGTCGATCGCCAGCGGCACCAGCTCCGGTGGCACGGCGATGCCACGCAGCCGGCTTGCGCGCACCCGGATATCCGCCACCGGTTCGGCACCGGCATCGCGCGGGTTCAGCAACGTGATGTCGGCACCCATGGCACGCAGGATGTCCAGAATGCCGGTACGGGTCGGATTGACACCAACGCCTTCGATAAGCACTTCGCCCTGCGCGGCGATGACAGCCGCCACCAGCGGAAACGCCGCCGATGAAATATCGCCGGGAATGGAAAATTGCGTTGCCTGAAGCGACCCCCTGCCACCGGTGATGCACACCCGCCCACGCTGCCGCGTCACTGGCCAGCCAAACGCGGCCAACATGCGCTCGGTGTGGTCGCGGGTCGGTGCCGGTTCGGTCACGCAGGTCTGGCCCTGGGCATACAGACCGGCCAGCAGCAGACAGGATTTGACCTGCGCGCTGGCCATCGGCAGCGCGTAATCAATGCCGCGCAACTGCGCTACTGGCCGCAACACCAGTGGCGGCGTGTCACCCTCCCTGGCAGCAAGGTCAGCCCCCATCTGCCGCAGCGGGCCGATGACCCGAGCCATCGGTCGACGCGACAGTGATTCGTCGCCGGTGAGGGTCACTCCGAAACGCTGGCCGGCCAGCAAGCCTGCAAGCAGGCGCATACCGGTGCCCGCGTTACCCATATCCAGCGCCCCGGCCGGCGGTTGCAGGCCATGCAGCCCGACCCCCTGCACCCTGACACTGCCATCCTGCGGACCGTCGATGGCCACGCCCATGGCGCGAAACGCGGCCGCGGTTGCCAGCGTGTCGGCGCCAGCCAGAAAACCGTCGAAGCGACTCTCCCCTTGTGCGAGGGCGGCCAACATCACGGCCCGATGCGAAATGGACTTGTCGCCTGGCACGCGGCAGCGGCCTGCGATACGAACCGCCGGGGCAATGCGGTAATCCACGGCCAATCCTTCAGGCCGCAGGCAAACGGTGATGTGCCGCCTGGGCAGCCGTGAACAGCGCCAACAGGCGCTCGCTGTCGCCAGCATCGACCGCCGCCGCCAGCTCGCCGAGGCGTTCCATATAGCGGCGCAGGGCGAGGCTGAGCTGTGCCCGATTGGCCAGGGATACGTCATGCCACATCGCCGGATCGCTGCCCGCCAGGCGTGTCATGTCCCGAAACCCGCTGCCCGCCAGTTCCGCCAGGGTCTTGCCCTGCCCGAACTCGGCAAACTGACCCATCAGCGTATAGGCCAGCATCTGAGGCAGATGGCTGGTCAGCGCCAGGGCCGCGTCGTGTTGCTCGGCACTCAGCGCCAGAACCCGCGCTCCGACCTCCAGCCACAGCGCGACCACGCGCGCTTCGGCGCCAGGGTCGGTATCGGCCGTAGGGGTAAGAACCACTGTCCGGCCAGCAAACAGGCCCTCGACGCTGGCGGCAAAACCGCTGTGCTCGGTGCCGGCGATGGGATGGCCAGGCACAAACTGCGCTGGCAGGCGACCGCACAGGGCTGTCAGGTCGCGTACTACCGAACATTTGCTGCTACCGACATCGGTGACTGGTGTGTCGGCGGTCAGGTGGGGACGTATGCGAGCGTAGACCTCCCGCGTGCGCCCAACCGGCACGGCCAGGACCACCAGATCCGCACCGGCGACGGCCATCTGCCAGTCGGGCTCAACGGCATCGACAATGCCTAGCTTCAGCGCTGGCGCCAGCCGGCCGGCATCCCTTCCACAGGCGGTGACGCGATGGCCGCAGCGGCGCAGATCGCGCGCCAGCGAACCCCCGATGAGTCCCAGACCGATGATGACAATGTTCGCCATCAGCCGGCCAGTGCCTGCGGCAGCGCGCTGAGCAGGCGCTCCATCTGCGCGGGCGTACCGATGGTGATGCGCAGATGGCGGGGCATGCCGTACGGTGCCAACGGGCGCACGATGATGCCCCGCCGCAGCAGCGCCTCGTATACCGGCCCCGCCAGGCGACCGACATCGACAGCGATGAAGTTGCCAACCGACGGGATGTAGTCCAGGCCGAGCTGTTGGCAAGCAGCACCTAGCGCAGCCAGGCCCTGGAGGTTGAAATCCCGCGAGCGGCGCACATGCTCGTGATCGGCCAGCGCCGCCTCGCCCGCGACCAGCGCCAGGCTGTTGACTGTGAACGGCTCGCGCAGACGGTTTAGCAGGTCCGCCATGTCCGCACTGGCCACCCCATAACCCAAACGCAACCCGGCCAGGCCGTAGATCTTCGAGAACGTGCGCGACACCAGCAGGTTGGGAAACTCGGCCAGCCAGGCCAGGCCATCCGGATAATCGGGCTCGCTGACGTACTCGCAGTAGGCCTCGTCGAGCACCACCACCACATGCGCCGGCAACGAACCCAAAAACGCGTGCAAATGCGCCGCGCGGTGCCAGGTACCGGTCGGATTGTTCGGGTTGGCGACAAAGACGAGCCGGGTCCGTTCGCCGACCGCGTCCCGCATGGCCGGCAGGTCGGCACCCCAGTCGCGCGCCGGCACGCTGACCACGGTGCCGCCCGCGCTGACCGCCTCGGTGGTGAAAATGGCGAACGCATGCTGCGCCACCACCGCCTCGTCGCCAGGACTCAGGAACGCGCGTGTCACCAGTTGCAGGACTTCGTTGGAGCCATTGCCGAGCACCAGCTGATCGGCGCGCACACCCAACGCCGCGGAAAGCGCGTTTTTGAGCTCGAAACCATGGCTGTCCGGGTACAGCGCCAGGTCGGCCAGCGCACGCCGCGCCGCTTCAATACCAAGTGGACTTGGGCCGAGCGGGTTCTCGTTGGAAGCAAGCTTGATCGCGTCGCGGATACCGTACTCGCGCTCCAGTTCGCTCAGCGGCTTGCCTGGCTGGTAGGGCTGCAGCGCCCTCACGCCGGCTGTGGCCAAGTCCCTGACCGAGTGCCTCAAGGCGCATCCCCGGCCGCACGCGGGTAGGCACCCAATACCTTGCACAGAGCAGTCACTTCGCGCAGTTCTTCGAGTACCTGCTGTACCGGCGCATCACGCACGTGGCCCTCGATGTCGATAAAGAACACGTACTGCCAGCGGCCGGTGCGGGCCGGGCGCGATTCGATGCGGGTCATGGAGATGCCATGCCGGCGCAGCGGCTCCAGCAGACTGGCCAGCGCCCCCGGCCGGTTACCGGTAGACAGTAACAGCGAGGTCTTGTCGCGCCCACTGGGCTGGGTGTCCTGGCTGCCGATAATCAGGAACCGCGTGGTGTTGCCCGGCTCGTCCTCGATATTGGCCGCCAGGCACGGCAGGTCGTATAGCCGTCCGGCTGACTGCCCAGCAATGGCCGCGGCGCCGTCTTCGCTGGCGGCCCGGCGGGCCGCCTCGGCATTGCTGCTGACCGCTTCCGCGGCCACGCCCGGCAGATGGCCGACCAGCCAGCGCCGGCACTGCGCCAGCGACTGAGCATGCGAGTACACCTTGTTGATTTCGGAAAGGTCCGCGGCACGACTCAGCAGCTGTTGATGCACTGCCAGCTCCACCTCGCCGCAAACCTTGAGCGGTGAGCTCAGGAACATGTCCAAGGTGTGGGTAACCGCGCCCTCGGTCGAGTTCTCGATCGGCACCACGCCGTAGTCGGCGGCGCCAGCATCGACCTCGCGGAATACCTGGTCTATGGTGGCCTGCGGCAGGCTGCTGGCGGCCTGCCCGAAATGCTTCTGCGTCGCATCCTGCGAGAAGGTACCGGGTGGGCCCAGATAGGCCACAGTCAGCGGTCGCTCCAGTGCCAGACACGCTGACATGATTTCGCGGAAGATGCGCGTGACGGCCTCCTCCGGCAAGGGCCCGGGATTGGTCGCAGCCACCTGGCGCAACACCTGGGCTTCCCGCTCGGGGCGGTAAAAAGCGCTCTCGCCCGCGGCACGCTTGACCTCGGCGACTTGCTGGGCACAGGCGGCGCGCTCGGACAGCAGGCGCAGCAGTTCGGTGTCCAAGGCGTCGATACGCAGCCGTATCGCAGCGAGTTTTCCGTCGTCCGGCATGACTCCCCCCGCTCGATCGGCAAGCAGCTGCCCTCAGGGGCAGCGCACCGCCAGCACGCCTTCGATGGCGCGGATCTTCACCAGCAGCTCGGCGGGCACCGGACGATCCACATCGACCAGCGTGTAGGCGAGCTCACCTTTCGACTTGTTGATCATGTCGACGATGTTGAGTTTGGCCTCGGCCAGCGCGGTGGTGATCTGGCCGACCATATTCGGCACGTTGGCATTGACCACCGCCAGCCGCACCCCACCCTCGGCACGCGGCATGACCACCCAAGGGAAATTGACCGCGTTGGTGATGTTGCCGTTCTCGACGTATTCGCGCACCTGCTCGGCCACCATGATGGCGCAGTTCTCCTCCGCCTCGGTCGTGGATGCCCCCAGATGCGGCAACGCTATCACCCGTGGATGACCTATCAAGCCCGGTTTCGGAAAATCACTGACGTAAGCATGCACTTGACCGGTTTCGAGCGCGGCCGCGACGGCGCCGATATCGACAATGCCGGCGCGCGCAAAATTCAGCACCGTCAGCCCAGGCCGCGCCAGACGCAAGGTGTCGGCGTTGGCCAGACCCCGCGTGTGCTCGTTCAGCGGCACGTGGAAGGTAATGAAATCGGCGCGGCTGAATACTGTCTCCACGGTGGTCGCCCGCTCCACCTGGGATGACAGCGCCCACGCGCCGTCGACCGTGAGTCCGGGGTCATAACCAACCACTTTCATGCCCAGCGCCAGAGCCGCATTGGCCACTTCCCGGCCGATGGCGCCCAGGCCGACGACGCCAAGCGTGCGACCTGGCAGCTCGAAGCCGGCGAACTGTTTCTTGCCAGCCTCGACCGCGTGCTCGATGGCCTGTGCGTCGCCTTGCAGTGCCTGCGTGTAGGCCCAGGCCTGACAGATGTTGCGCGCCGCCAGGAGCAGGCCGGCGATCACCAGTTCCTTGACCGCGTTGGCGTTGGCGCCCGGCGTGTTGAACACCGGGATGCCCTGCGCCGACAGCGCCGGGACGGGAATGTTGTTGACGCCCGCCCCGGCCCGGCCCACTGCCAGTAACGTGGCCGGCAGGACCATGCTATGCAGGTCAGCTGAGCGCAGCAGAATGACGTCCGGGTCAGCCAGGTCCTTGCCAACCTGGAAGCGGTCGGCAGGCAGGCGTGCCAGGCCGGCCTTGGAGATATTGTTCAGCGCGAGTACGCGGTACATAGGGATGTCTATTTCCTGAAGGTAAGGAAGCGGCTCAGCCGTTGCGGCGCTCGAAGTCGATCATGAAATCGACCAGCGCCTGCACACCGGCCAGCGGCATGGCGTTGTAGATGCTGGCGCGCATGCCGCCGACACTGCGGTGACCTTTGAGTTGAACCAAGCCGGCTGTCTTGGCCTCGGCCAGAAACGGCGCGTCGAGTTCGGCGTTGGCCAGTGTGAACGGCACGTTCATGCGCGAGCGGCTGGCCGGCTCGGTCGGGCAACTGTAAAAAGCGCTGCGATCGAGCAAACCGTAGAGCAGATCGGCCTTCTGGACATTGGCGCGTTCCACGGCCGCCAGCCCGCCCTGAGCGATCAGGTGCTTGAACACCAGGCCAGCCACGTAGATGGCGAAGGTCGGCGGCGTGTTGTAGGCCGAATCGTTCTGGGCATGGACGGCGTAATCGAGCATGGTCGGCGCGCCCTCGCGACAATGGCCGAGCAGGTCGTCCCGCACGATTACCAGCGTCAGCCCGGCCGGGCCGATGTTCTTCTGTGCCCCGGCATAGATCAGGCCGTAGCGGCCGACGTCCACCGGTCGCGACAGGATGTGGCTTGAGGCATCCGAGACCAGCGGCACGGCACCGGTATCCGGCGTGTAGTGATACTCGGTACCGAAGATGGTGTTGTTGCCGGTGATATGCACGTAGGCGGCGGCCGGATCGAGCTTGAGCTCACCCTGGCCCGGAATGCGGTTGAAGTTGCTCTCGGCGCTGCTGGCGGCGATGTTGACGGTGCCGTAGCGCTTGGCCTCGGCAGCGGCTTTCTTGGCCCAGGCGCCGGTCAGCACGTAATCGGTCGCTCCGCCGACCGGCAGCAGGTTCAGCGGCAGCATCGAGAACTGCAGACTGGCGCCGCCCTGCAGAAACAGAACCTTATAGTTGGCCGGGATGCCCATGAGTGTGCGCAGGTCGCCTTCGGCCTGCTCCTGGATGGCGATGAACTCCTTGCCCCGGTGGCTCATCTCCATGACCGACATGCCGCTATCGTGCCAGTCAAGCAATTCGTCCCGAACCTGCGCCAGCACGGACTCCGGCAGCACCGCCGGACCGGCACTGAAGTTATAAATACGAGCCATCATGGTCTCCGTGTCAGGACCGGTGCGCGAGACACCAGCCGCTTAATCATGCGTCGGGCGAAACGTCGTCGGGATCGGAGTCGGCGACGGTTGGGGCGGCCTCAGCTCCCTCCGCGTCGATGTCATCGTCCTCGGGCAGCTCGTCCTCCGGTGCCACCACGGCGAGTCCGGCCAGCAGTTCGCCTTCACCCACGCCGATCAGCTTCACGCCCTGAGTGTTACGCCCCAGCACGGAAATGCTGGCCACCGTGGTGCGGATGGCGGTTCCCCCGTTGGTGACCAGCATGACCTGGTCGTCCTCGCCGACTTGCACGGCTCCCACCACCGCACCGTTGCGGGCGCTGGTCTGGATGGAGATGACACCCATGCCGCCGCGCCCGCGCAGCGGGTAATCGGCCAGCGGCGTTCGTTTGCCGTAGCCATTGGCCGTCACGGTCAGGATTGCTCCCGGCCCGCCCTGCGGCGGCTCCGGGACCTCGGCCGATTGCGCAACCAGCATGCCGATCAGGCTTTGATCGGCGCGCAGGTTCATGCCGCGCACGCCCCGCGCGTCGCGTCCGACGGCACGCACGTTTTGCTCGTCAAAACGTAGCACCTTGCCGTCGTCGGAGAACAGCATCACATGGTCGCCGCCGCCGGTCATCGCCACCGCCACCAGAGCATCGCCCTCGACGATATCAAGCGCAATGATGCCGGCGGCTCGCGGTCGGGAGTAATTGGCCAGCGCGGTCTTCTTGATCAGTCCGCGGCGGGTGGCAAACAGCACGTAACGGTCAGCGGCGAACTCAGCCACCGGCAATACGGCACTGATGCGCTCGCCATCCTCAAGCGGCAACAGATTGACGATCGGCCGGCCCCGGCTGCCGGAACCGGCCAGCGGGAGTTCGTAGACCTTGCGCCAATACACCTTGCCCGCGCTGGAGAAGCACAGCAGGGTGTCGTGGCTGTTGGCCACGAACAGCCGCTCGATGAAATCCTCTTCCTTCACGCGCGCCGCGGCCCGGCCTCGGCCACCTCGGTGCTGCGAACGGTACTCGCTGACCGGCTGCGCCTTGCAGTAACCCTGATGAGAAAAAGTAACCACCAGGTCCTTCTCGGCAATCAGATCCTCGGAGGTCAGCTGCAGGCGGTCGACCATGATGTTCGTACGCCGGGCGTCACCGTACTGATCGCGCACCTCCAGCAGCTCGCGGCGGATTTCCGACAGCAAACGGCCGTCACTGCCCAGAATGTCCAGTAAATCGGCGATCTGCGTGGTGAGTTCACCGTATTCATCGACGATCTTGTCGCGCTCAAGCCCGGTCAAACGCTGCAAACGCATGTCCAGAATCGCCTGCGCCTGCCGCTCGCTCAGGTAATACTGGCCATCGACCAGACCACGCCCGGACTCGGTGGGACGTAGCGCATCCACGGCCAGGGCCCGCGTCAGCATTTCACCGACAAAGCCCGGTGAAAAACCTTCGTCGATCAGCTTGGCGCGCGCCTCGTCGGTCGTTTGCGAACCCCGTATCAGCACGATCACGCGCTCGATACTGGCCAATGCCACCGCCAGGCCTTCCAGGATGTGCAAGCGGTCGCGGGCCTTGCGCAGCGCAAACAGGGTGCGCCGGCTGACCACCTCGCGCCGGTGACGAATGAACGCTTCCAGAACCTCCAGCAAGGTCAGCAGACGCGGCTGCCCGTCCAGCAACGCCACCATGTTGATGCCAAACACGGCCTGCAACTGGGTCTGCTGGTAGAGGTGGTTGAGTACCACCTCGGGCACCTCGCCGCGACGCAGCTCGATCACCGCCCGCATGCCGTCCTTGTCGGACTCGTCCCGGATCTCGGTGATCCCCTCGACGCGCTTCTCCTTGACCAGCTCGGCGACTTTTTCGAGCAGGTGGGCCTTGTTGACCTGGTACGGCAGTTCAAAGATGACCAGACTGGCCTTGCCGGTCTTCTTGTCTTCCTCGATCTCCACCCGGGCCCGCATATAGATCTTGCCCCGTCCGGTGGCGTAGGCCTCGCGGATGCCAGCGGCGCCGTTGATGCTCGCCGCGGTCGGGAAATCCGGCCCTGGCAGGTGCACCATCAAACCGTCCAAATCGATATCCGGGTCATCAATCAGCGCCACACAGGCGTTGACCACTTCTACCAGGTTGTGCGGCGGAATATTGGTGGCCATACCCACCGCAATGCCGGTCGCACCGTTGATCAGCAAGTTGGGCAGCCGCGACGGGAGCACCGCCGGTTCGCGTTCCTTGCCGTCGTAATTGGGTACGAAATCGACCGTGTCCATGTCGATATCGGCCAGCAGCTCGCTGGCAATCCGCGCCAGGCGCGATTCGGTGTAGCGCATGGCGGCCGGCGAGTCGCCGTCGACCGAACCGAAGTTGCCCTGGCCGTCGATCAGCGGGTAGCGCAGCGAGAAATGCTGCGCCATGCGCACCAGCGTGTCGTAGATGGCCGAATCGCCGTGCGGGTGGTACTTACCCATCACGTCGCCGACCACCCGCGCAGACTTGACGTGGGCGCGGTTCCACAGGTGGCTGGACTCATGCATGGCGTACAGCACGCGCCGATGCACAGGCTTGAGGCCGTCTTTCACGTCCGGCAAGGCGCGACCAACGATGACGCTCATGGCGTAATCGAGATAGGAGCGCTTGAGCTCGTCCTCGATGTTGGCGGAGATAATTTCGCGGGCGAACTCGGTCATGCTGTCGCCAATAGAAGGGCTAAAGGTGTCGGGCCGGTAGCGGCAAGGCCGCCACCGCGGGATAGGTTATAGAGCGGTTGCCACGGACTGTGCTGGTGTCGAACGCGTGGCGTGCGCAACCGGTCGCAACTCCGGTCGCTTTCGGGTATACCAGACCCCTGCCACAACCATGAAAAATCAATTAGTTGCAACGCAATATTCACGGACTAGGTGCCTTTACGAACGCTCCAGGCCGTGGACAAAACGCCTGCCTGCCAAGTACGGTCATCACCGCGGCACGCTTGGCAGTTCAAGGCTGCGCGCCCAGTGCGCCAAGCAAGGGATAAACGGGTACGACACGGCCGCGAATTCTAGCACAGCGCCCTGAGCCTCTGGACCTCGCGGCGACGCGCTGCAGGCCGCTGTGGAGCCTCGCACACAGGCCATTCCCAAGTCCCCTCCGCAGGTCATGAGAATCACAAGCTATCCAGCGCCGCGTTCCATAATCCCAATGACCGGCCGGCAGGCGGTTGCTGACACTCAATTGGCGACCTGGAGCTGGCCAGATCAGCGCGTTTCACTATCCGGCGCTGCACGCAACCACAGCGCAGCGGCTTATCAAGCGAACCTGGCGGAGCCCGTCCAGTGAAAAGAATCGTGCAAATGGCCGTGCTGATCCTGGCTGGCGAGATGATTTTCAGCTTGCCGTTTCACACGGCGCGGTTTTTTCGTCCGACTTTGCTGGAGGTGTTTGAGTTCTCAAACACCAGCCTGGGCGACATCTTCGCCGTGTATGGGTTAGCCGCCATGCTTGCGTATTTCCCAGGAGGTTTGCTCGCGGATCGATTGTCCATTCGCGTATTGCTCGGTTCGTCCCTCATTCTGACCGGCGCCGGAGGCTTCTATATGGCAACCATCCCTAGCGCGGGGCAGATGGCACTGCTTTATGGTTATTGGGGAATTACCACAATTTTCATGTTCTGGGCCGCCATGATTAAGGCCACGCGCGAATGGGGTGGAGCATTATCTCAAGGCAAGGCGTTTGGAATTCTGGATGGTGGTCGCGGATTCGTTGCCGCTTGCTTTGCATTCATCGGCATCGCGGTATTGGCGTTCTACTTGCCAATCGATGCCACTCTGGCAACTGATGTACAGCGCCGGGCGGGTTTTCGCGGGGTGCTCCTACTGTATTCAATCGCCACCTGCGCTATCGGCGTGCTGGCCTGGTTCCTGTTGCCCGGGTCGGGCGAAAAATCCTCTGCAATAAAGCCCCGACTGACATTCGGGAATACGGTCGCTACGTTTAAACGCCCGACCATCTGGGCGCAGGCCGGAATCATCCTGTGCGCCTATTGCGGCTATAAAGGCCTGGACAACTATTCCCTGTATGCCGTCCAGGTATTGGGGATGAACGAAATTGACGCCGCCCGGCTTTCTGCCCTGACCTCCTATGTGCGACCGATTGCGGCCGTGGCTGCCGGCGTGCTGGCGGACAGG
>NZ_JBFIII010000007.1 GCF_041601295.1 Immundisolibacter sp. | reverse complement strand
GCAGGATGTGACATGGCGCTATGCTGCCCGTAATGCGAATGGTTCGCAATGGGCCGGGTTGACGTGGGTCAAGTACCCGGCTGTCTGTGACGGCATGGCCCATCCCACGGCACTCTCCATGCCGACCAAGCAGCCGGCATAATGAAGCCCTGCCTTCCCGGGCCGCAACAGTGGCCCGAGGGCGGCAATACACCCGCCTCGGATTGCTGGAAAACCTCAGGATTATGACCACGTGAAGGCTTGGCGATGGCTGTTGCTGCCGATACTGGCAGGGCTTTTAGGGGTACTGGCAGTCGGGCTGCGGCACGACCCAAAGCAAATTCCCTCGCCGCTGGTGGGCAAGCCGCTACCGGCGATCGAAGGCGTGACGCTCGACGGCCAGGCGGTGGACCTGGCCGCTGCCGGACAGGGTGGTCCGATGTTGATCAACGTCTGGGCCTCCTGGTGCGAATCATGTCTGGTGGAGCATCCAGTGGTGGTGACCGCCGCCCGTGAATTCGGCGACCGGGTGGCTTTCATCGGCCTCAACTACCGCGACCGACGCGATGCCGGCAAGGCCTGGCTGGCTGAGCGAGGCAATGCGTACCGCTGGTCGTTTTTCGATCCTGAAGGACGAGCCGGTATCGAGCTTGGCGTGTACGGCGTGCCGGAGACCTTTTTCGTGGCCACCGATGGCACGCTCCTGGCCAAGCACGTGGGCCCGCTCGATGCCGATAGCCTGCGCGGTTATCTGCGACGCCTGTTCGGGGTGAGCTGATGCACAGACTGCTGTTGGCGTTGCTGCTGATCGCCCCAATGGCGTGGGCCGATGTCGTGGCCGAAGACCCGCAGCAGCGGCATATGCTGGAAATTGCCGAAAAACTGCGCTGCGCGGTGTGCCAGAGCCAGTCAGTGGCCGAATCGGACGCCGATCTTGCTCGGGACATGCGCGCCCTGATCTCGGAACAGCTCGCGGCCGGACGCAGCGATGGTCAGATCATCGAATACTTTCGCGCCCGCTACGGCGATTTCGTGCTGATGCAGCCGCCGCGTGCCGGTAGCGGGGCGCCCCTGTGGTGGCTACCACCCGTACTGT
Organism: Immundisolibacter sp.; assembly: GCF_041601295.1. Taxonomy (NCBI): domain Bacteria; kingdom Pseudomonadati; phylum Pseudomonadota; class Gammaproteobacteria; order Immundisolibacterales; family Immundisolibacteraceae; genus Immundisolibacter; species Immundisolibacter sp. The sequence goes on along the minus strand of NZ_JBFIII010000007.1, from coordinate 45,201 downwards.
TGCTGCTCGGCGTGGGCGCCGCGGGCTGGTATCTGCGCCGACGGCTGCATGATCAGGACCAAGCATGACTATCGTATTTTTGATGGCCCTTTTTCTTCTCGCCGCAGTCGGCTGGCTGGTGCTGCGTTTGCCGCTGCCAGCCACTGGCACCGATACGACCGTTGCGCGCCGCGCGCATTTGCAGGCGAGTCTGGCCGAGCTTGCGCGGGCCCATGCCGACGGAGCGCTGGATGCGGCGAGTTTTGCCGACGAACAGCGGCGCTTGCAGGCGGAACTGGCCCACTTGCCGGCCGCCGCGGTGCCGGTGGCAGCACAGGCGGGTGGTGCCGGGTGGCCTTTTGCGCTCGGCGTCCTGTTGTTCCTACCCGCGGCTGGACTTGGGCTCTATGCCTACGTGCAGGGGCCATTCTGGACCGCGCTTGACGCCAGTCAGAGTGGCCCGCAGGTTGGCGCTAACGCACCGATAGACCCCGAGGCCATGGTGGCGCGGCTGGAAGCCCGGCTGGCTGCGGATGGCAACGACGTCGAGGGCTGGAAGCGTCTGGGTCGCTCTTACACCGTGCTCGGCCGCCCGGGCGATGCACGGCGCGCCTACGGCAAAGCCGCGCAGCTGGCGCCGGATGATTTGTCCATTCTCGAGGCGTATGCCGGCCTGGCCGAGGAAGGTATCCCGCCACCACCCGGTATTGCCGCGGTGATCGAGCGTTTCGAGCAAGCAGTGCGGGATGCGCCTGAGGACCCCAGGCTGTGGGTGCGCGCCGGCTTTGGCCGCAGCGCACGCGGTGATCGCGCCGGCGCTCGTGACGCTTATGCCCGGGCCCACGAACTGGACCCGCAGCGTCCGGAAGTGCTGGCCGCCTATGCGGCCAGCGAGTACGCGCTCAATCCGCAGCAGCCAAGCACCAGGGCGGTACAGCTGTATCGCCAGCTGCTGGAACTGAACCCCGGCAACGGTTCGGCGTTGTGGGTGCTGGGGCAGGCGGCGCAACTTGCCGGCCGAAGCGACCAAGCGCGCGAGTACTGGCAGCGACTGCTACAGGCTTTGCGGCCGGACGATCCGGCGCGGGGCCAGGTACAGCGGGCGATTGAGCAGCTGACTTTGGCCAAGCCAGGGGACAGCGCGGATTGATGCCGATGAGTTGGCGCTGGGGCCGCGCCGGCTCAAGGTGATCATGAATGCCGGTCATTATTGAATGATGCGAGGCGGTCGCGGATGGCGTCGACGATGATGTCGTAACGCCGATCAAAATGATGGTCCCCGGGACGCTGCAAGCGCGTGATGCGGGCCAGACCGGGCGCTGTACACAGGCTGTCGGCCTGCTCCCGGGCACCGTAAACGCACAGTACTTTGGCCGGTGGCATACGCTGCAGTTCGGGCAACGTTGGATTGGTTCCGGTGTTTGATTGCCCGAGCCAGCCAGAAACGGACACTTCGAAATCGGCACCGCGCGCAGGTGCCAGCAGAGTCACCAAGACAACCTTGTCCTGCCAGTCGCGCGGTAGCCGGTTGTAGGCAAAAGGCAGGATATCGGCCCCAAAGGAGTAGCCGATCAGCACGACGCGCTGGCTGCCCCAGGTCTTCTGGTAATGATTCAGCAGGCGGGCAAGATCCATTGCCATCTGTTCTGGGCTGCGGCGGTGCCAGAAGTAGCGTACCGAATCGATCCCGACCACCGGGATGCCCTTGTCCGCCAGCAACCCGCCGATGGTTCTGTCGATGTCGCGCCAGCCGCCATCACCGGAATAAATCACCGCCAGCGTGTCGGTAGGGTGCTTTACCGGTACTTCCACCAGCGGTAAGTCCGCGACCGCCGTGGCATGGCGGGCGGCCGTTTCCTGCGCATTGAAACTGTTCGAAGCGGCTTCCGCCAGCGAGCCGGACGGTAGCACTTGCACCAGCCCAGCCGGACTTTTGGCCATCACTGCCGCTACCAGGGCATTGTCCGAGGCAGCGCCTGTGATCTGCCACGGCGCGCCGATCGGCGCTGGGCGCAAGGTGATTTTGCCGGCTGCAATCGGCTTACTGGATATTCCGCACAGCGGTTTGGACAAGGCCAGTTGCCGCGCAGGCGCGTCGGTGATGGCGCCGGCAAAGGTGAGAGGCGGTGCCTGCACCAACAGGACATAGGCCAGCCCTGCACCGGTCGAATGGCCGATGATCAGAGGCGGGGCGAGATCGGCAAACGCGAAGCGCCGGCCGAGATAGTTGGCATGCCAGTTGACGATGCCGGCCAGGTCCAGGCAGGGCTCGTCGCGGTCAAGCACGCCGGCTGCGAATTCCCCTACATCGACACGGGCCACCATCGCCCCCCTCGCGGCCACTGCCCGGACACTGGCATCGAGTTCGGGATCGGCCGCGGCGCCAAACGCGAACACCAAGCGTTTAACCGGCCCATGGGGTGTCTGGACCTGGTAGTTACCCCAGTCATCGCTGTGCAGCGTAATCGGGGCCGGCAAGCCGTCCGAGCATGCGGTCTGAACCAGCAGCATCAGTGCTACCCAGCCTCGTCGAACTACACTTGCCAAGATCGTCGGCCAACCCGATGGGTTGTCAGTTAGCGACCAGTACACGTCGGTAGCCGCCGGCTATCAGTGCGGCAATGTCGACCAACAGAAACCGCGGTGACATCTGATAGGGGTAGGCCAAGTAGGTTCCCCGCCAGACCGGCTGGAATTTTTCCTTGTAGCTGCGCAGACCCTTGTAGTTGTAGAAACGGTTGCCGTATTCGTAGGCCAGGCGGGCCAGGCGCTCGGCTGGGCGGGCGAATTCATTCTCGCCGACCCCGGCCAGCGGGGCTACGCCCAGATTGAACCAGGCGTAACCGGCATCGCGGGCGTACTCCAGCAGGCGCACGAACAGGAAATCCATGCAACCGTGGGGGGCGCCGGCGGCATGCCGCATCAGGTCGATGCTCAGTTCGTGTTGCTGGTGGTAATCCGGCATCAGACTGGCAAAGGCGACCATGACGTCACCCTGTCGTACCACGGCGATTGGCGCCTGGCTCAGGTAGTGCCGATCAAAACGTCCCAGCGAGAAGCCCTTCTCGGCGGTTCTGGTTCCCAGCCACTGATCCGACACTGTGCGCAGTTCGTCCCAAACCGCGTCGGCCAATGGCTGCAGCAGCACGCCGAATTCAAGGCCCTCCCGCCCGGCACGGTTAACGGCGGATCGCAGGTCGTCGCGTTTTTTTCCGGCAAGCGAAAAATCCGCGACTGGCACCAGAGCCTGCTCGCCGAGCTTGAACAGCCCGAAGCCGTGGTCGTGGTACAGGTGCAGGTTGGCTTCGCTGACCTCGTAGAACACCGGCACGCAACCGTAGCGGTCCGCAAATTGCCGGAATGCCAATACGGCGCCCTCCAGGGCAGCCGGCGCGCCAGCCGGATCGCCCAGCGCCACCAGCCGGTTGCGAATGGCCCCGTAAGCGATCAGAGCATCGCGGTCCGCCGTATGGAATAGATGTTTGTCGCCAAGCAGGGTCAGATGGGCAAATGCGTGCCCGCCATGAACGGTGTAGAAGGTTCTTGCCTCGTCCAGCGCGGCGGTGCCTGGCAACAGCAGGCGCGGCCGCGGCATGGAAAAAGCAAGCCAGCCGAGCATGCCAGCCCCGGTGACGAGCACCGCCAGCAGGCTACGGGCGAACCGTGGCGCATGTGCACCGGGAGCAACCTTGAGCAAACTGGCGGCCCAAGCCTCGTTTCCATAAAGCGCCGCGCCCAACCAGGCGTAACCGACCAGGGTCGCCAGCAGTGCCAAAAACCACAGTAGGTTGCGCCGGCTCAGCAAGGGGTAGGCGAGCCGTTCGAAATAATCACGGCGAGCACGCAGCAACGCGGCCAAGGCAACCAGGTAGCTCGCTTCCTCGTAGTCGAGTCCCTTGACCAGGCTCAGCACCGCGCCGGCCAGCAACATTACCAACGCTAATTGATACGCGCGATGTACCCCGCCGGCGATGCCGCGGGACAGGCCCAGCAGCACCACCCCGGCGACCACCGACAACAGGTGTGATCCTTCCACCACGATCAGCGGCAGGTAGCCGTGCACCACCGCGCTGCGCTCGGCCAGCGCCGGATACCCCGCCGATACCAGCAACACCACCCCGGCGAGGAATGTGAGATACCCGAGCAGGCGCACGCCCACGGCGCCGATCAGTTCCACCGGCAGGCGCAGCACGCCGAACACCCGGTGTGCTTCGGCGCGGCGCAGCATGCGCACGAACAGGTTCTCGTCCGGCACGAACAGGCGTGCCCCGAGGGCCAGGCCAAGCAGCGCCGGCACCAAGTAGTAGCACAGGCGAAACAGCAGAATGCCGGCCAATACGCCTTCGGCCGCATGTCCGAGTCCGCCCAGGATGACCAACAGGGTGCCGTCCAGCACGCCCAGACCTCCGGGCACCTGGCTGGCGATGCCAGCGGTGGCGGCCAGCGCGAAGGCCAGCAGCAGCTCCTGTGGCTCGGGCCGTACTCCGGCCAGCGCAAGCGACAGGCCCAGCACGGCCAGGGCCAGGCCCCACTCGCCAAGGGAGGCGAGCGTCAGTTTCAGGCGCAGGCCAACGGTGAGTGGCGGCAGCTCATGAAAGAACCGCCGATGCAGGGCGCCGCTGCCGGTGAGCAAGAAAAAAACCGGTATGTAGGCAGCAAAGGCGAGTAGCAGCAACTGCGGCAGACCACGGGGGAGCGGCACGCTGGTTGACAGATGCGGTGCCACCGCTAGCGCCGCCGCGCATAGCAGACCCAAACCGAGCGGGACGGCCAGCAGTTGCACGCCGGCATAGACGGCGATGGTGCGTCCGGCGACGCCCTCGCGCGACAGCGCGAGGTAACGCACACCCGCCCCGGTCATGCCTGACAGCCCGACCAGATTGGCGAGCGTGCAGGCGGGCCAAGCGTAGCGTAGTACCTGGCTTATCCGCAGATCGATGCGCAGCCAACGGCTCAGTAGCAGGTCATAACCACACATCGCGAGCACCGGTACCAGGGCCAGCAGTTGCAAGCCGAGCAAATCAAGGTCGCTTAGGTTGCTGGTGATGACGTGCAGGGCGTGCAGATCGAGCCCGCGCATATCGTGCCAGCCCAGCCAGCCGACCAGCGCCAGTACCAACGGTGGCCAGACTGCACGCGCAATGCGCAGCACGCGGCGCGCGCCCGATGGCGTCGCGTTGGCCAGTGGGGATGGGGAGGTTTCGTTGTCCACGAGCCGTTGCCGCTGCGTCATCGCGGACTATTTCCTCGACTGGATGGAGCCTCGATTTCATCATCGACGATCGCGCCTGGCGTGTGCTGCTTGGATGAGGCTGCCCGGTCCAGGTGGGTCACGGGCCGAGGACGCTTGCACGTCCGGGCGGACTTGGAATGATCCAAAGCCCGCGGCGCCGGAGCGTTCATATCTAACCAGTACCTCTGTACCGCGAGGTAGGTATACGAGCCGGACCAGCCGATCAGGAGCATGCCTATCAGTGGCTCAAGACTGGCAATCAACCTCAGGCTGCCGGTTGGGTAAATGTCGCCCAGGCCCAGCGTGGTGAAGGTTTCAGCCGAGAAATAAACGTATTGCGCGGCCTGGGGATGCGGTTCGCCGACGAACGTTCCCAGGCCAAGGCGATGCCCCAGGTACATCGCGAACGCGTAAACCAGAATCTCGACCACGTGCGTGGCAACCACCCCGAAAATAATCACCAGCACGGCCCGTCGGTGCTGACGTACCGCAACCGCGGCGCTGCCAATCAAACGCAAGGCTTCGTAGTGAAACAGCACGCAGCCCACGATCAGCGATACCGATGCGCCGAGGGCGTAAATCATGGCAAGCCGGCCGGCCGCGTGGCGGCGTTTTGCGGTTGCCCCTGCCAAAGACCAAGATGGCCGCTATCCACCCGCGCGGCCCCCTGAAACAGAGCGAGCGCCGGATCCAGCCCGGGATCGTCGACCGCCAACGGCCGGGCGTGCGCGGCGCCGGGCGGCGCCAGCGCGCTCGCCTTGAATCCCGGCGACAGTACTACCAGCCGCTGGTGGTCCAGCAGGCCCAGGTGCTGGTAATTACTCAGCAATGCTCGTTCGTCGCTGTCGGTCATATGCAGAATGTCCTTACCGAAGAAGCGGCTGTTGTAGCTCCAGTTCAGCAGTCCGAGCAGGGTCGGGGCGACGTCGATCTGCGCGACCAAGCGTTCGATGCGCTGCGGCTGAACGTGCGCCGGCGAGTAGATGAACAGCGGAATGTGGTAGCGATCAACGGGTAACGCTGTGCGTCCGTCGCTGCCGGCACAGTGGTCGGCCACGATCACGAACAGCGTGTCCTTGAACCAGGGCTTCTGATGGGCCTTTTCAAGCAGGTCGCCGATGGCCCAGTCAGTGTATTTGACCGCGCCGTTGCGGCCGGTTTTCGACGGGATGTCAATGCGCCCGTCCGGATAGCTGTACGGCCGGTGGTTGGAGGTGGTCATCACGAGCTGAAAAAACGGTCGGCTGTGGGCGAAATCGGCATCCGCCTCACGCATGGCCCGGCCGAAAAGGCTCTCGTCGGCCACGCCCCAGACATTGGCGAAGGCGATTTCCGGCGCCGTCATGTCGGCCCGGTCGACGATGCGAAAGCCGTTCTTGCTGAAAAAGTCATTCATGTTGTCGAAGTAGCCGTAGCCGCCGTACAGAAACGTGCTGTCGTAACCGCGCGCGGCGAATAGCTGCCCCAGCGAGAACAGGCCACCGTTGTGGGGCCGTTTGATGATCGACTCGCCGGGCGTCGGCGGCACCGACAGAGTGAGCGATTCCAGACCCCGCACGGTGCGCGTGCCGGTCGCATACAGCTTGCTCAGCCACAGGCTCTGGCCGGCCAGGCGGTCGAGGTTGGGCGTCAGGTCCGTGGCGTCGGCATCGGTCATGCCATGCACGCCCAGGTACTTGGCAGACAGGCTCTCGACCACAATCATCATCACATTCAGGCGCTGTTCGGGTCCGCGGTCGCGGTTATCGACATGGCGGGACAGGTCGTACCCGGACGGGGTCAGAAAGGTCTGGTTCGGTTGCTGTACCTGGCGCCGTAACTCGGCCGACACGGCTTCGTCGTCGTGCTGGATGTAGAACTGCGCGTAGTTGAGCTGCGCGTCGCGAAAGGCGTGAAAAAACTGGTACGGCCCATCCTCGGCCAGCTCGTTCAGGTACTGGTTATCAAAGGCCTGGCCGGGGCGCTGGTCCAGCGCCAGATACGCGGCTACTGGCAGCAACAGCAGGGCGCAGCCGGTGAGCAGGCGTGCCCTTCCGGAGCTGTCGCCATCCAGCGCCCGCCCGATCGGCCGGCGCAGCGCCCACAACAGCGCGAGCGCCAACAGGCCGAGGCCGCCAAGCAGCCAGCCGATCGGATACGACTCGCGGATGTTGCCCAGCACTTCGTCGCTGTAGACCAGATAGTCGACGGCAATAAAGTTGAAACGGGCGCCGAACTCGCTCCAGAACACCCACTCGGCCGCCAGCACGAACAGCAGGCCGTACAGCAGCGCGAAACACAGGCCGTAGGCCAGCGGCCGCTGCCAGCGGCTGCGGTACAGCCGCTGCGGCACCAGCATCAGGTACAGCACCAGCGGCACCGCGGCGTAGGCCAGAAACGCCAGGTCGTACAACGCGCCGGTGCCGTACAGACGCGCGAGCGTCCCGATCCCAAGATCGGCGTCGACATCACCCCAGTTGTGCGCCAGCAACGCCGAGCGTAGCAAGGCAAAGCCAGCCAGCGCGGTCAGGCCTAGCGGCAGCAACAGGCGGAAGCGGCCGCTGGATTGGTCAGTCGAGAGCATCGGGATTTTCCGTGTTGGTGAGCGCCGACGTGGGCAGAGATCGCCACGATGCCGCCAGCAACACTGGCAGCACCAATAGAACCAGCGGCAGCTGCACGGCAAGTCCGGCCTCGATGGCGATCGCCAGTGGTTGCAGCATGGCGCTGCCGGCGCCAATACCGAGTGCTAGAGGCGACAGTGCAAACATGGCAGCCAGGGTAGTCATGGCGATCGGCCGCAGGCGGTTGACACCCGCCCGCACCAGCGCAGCGGCCGACGCTAGTCCGGCAACACGCTGAGCGTCGAGTTCAGTGAGATAGAAAATTGCCACTTCTGTGACGATGCCGATGATCATGGTCAGGCCCATCAGGGCACTGATGTCCAGTTCGCTGCCGGCCAGCCACAGGCCGGCGAACACCGCAGCACTGGCCAGTAGTGGCATCAGCAGCGCCACCACGGCGGTGCGCAGGCGCCGAAAAAGGACCGTCAGCAGCAGCAGGCTCAGCGCCAGTGCGGCGCCAAACACGGCGGCAAGACCGGCAAACGCTGTCCGTTGCTGGGCATACACACCACCCAGTTCAAATCGAACGCCGGCGGGCAGCAGGCCGGGCCGGGCCAGCAGGCGCTGCACCTCGGCGGCGGCGCTGCCCATGTCCCGGCCTGCCAGACGCGCGGTAACGGCCACCATGCGCTGACCGTTGTCGCGGCTGATCTGCGCCTGGCCGACGTCGGTACGCACCCGCGCCACGCGCCGCAGCGTTACCCAGTGGCCGTCGCCAGCCTGTAGCGGAATCTGCTCAATATCCTCGACATGCCCGCGCATCGCGGCCGGCACACCCAGGCGCACGCCGATTTCCTTATAGGACTGTTGCAGCGAGGTCACGATCAGGCCATCCAGCCAGCTGCGCGCGGCGCTGGCGATGCGTTCCGGATCCAGGCCTTCCAGAGCCGCCCGTTCGCGGTCCACGACCACGGTCAGCGCGTCGCCGGCCAGCACGATACCGTCCTTGATGTCGACCATGCCGCTGACTCCGGTGATCGCCTCCGCAACCCGCGGCGCGGTTTGGCGCAGCAGGTCGGCATCCTCGCCGAGCAGCTTGATTTCGATCGGCTGTGGCACGGCGGTCAGATCGCCGATGACGTCTTCCATCAGCAACATCATTTCGATTTCCAGCCCCGGCACGGACGCTTCGATTCCGTCCCGCAGCCGATCCATGACAGTGTCGATGGGGTCGCGCGGCAGCGGCTTCAGGCGTACGAAGAAATCGCCCTGATTGGCCTCGGTCAGGCCGCCGCCGAGTTGCAGGCCAGTACGCCGGGAATAGGTCGCTACCGCCGGGTCGGCACGCAGCAGTGCTTCCACCTGTTGCAGCAGGCGGTCGGTCTCGGTCAGTGACGTGCCGGGTGCTGCGACGTAGTCGAGCACAAAGCCGCCCTCGTCCATGTGCGGCATGAAGCCCGACCCGATCTGGTGGTACCCGAAACCGCCCAGCAATAGCAGTGGTAGCAGACCGATCAGGATCAGCATCGGTCGGCGCAGCAGACGGGTGAGCAGGTCGCTGTAGCCATTCTGGATACGGGTCAGCAGCGGGCCGGCGTCATCACGGGCAAGATCGGTATTGCGCAGCAGGCGCGCCGTCAGCAGCGGCACGATCAGCCAGGCGGCCAGAAACGACACCGCCAGCGCCGAGGCCATGGTCAGCGCCAGCGCCTTGAAGAATCCGCCGCTGACACCCGACAGCAGCGCCAGCGGCGCGAACACCACCAGCGTGGCGGCGCTGGAACCGGTCAGCGGGCGGGTGAACTCGGCCGCTGTAGTCAGCCGGTCGGCGGTGGGAGTCTGGCGCGCCCGCCGCACCATATGCTCCAGCATCACGATCACGTCGTCCACGATCAGACCGACCGCCGCCGCCATACCACCCAGGCTCATGATGTTCAGCGTCTGCCCGAACAGATACAGCAACAGACACGTGGCGAGCAGTACCGTCGGCACTACCAGCACCGCCACCAGCGTCAGATGCAGACTGCGCAGAAAAGCCAGCAGCACCAGGCCGGCCAGCACGGTGCCAATGACGATGGCGTCGCGCACGCTGCCAGCGGCCGCCCCGACCAGCTCACTCTGGTCGTACCAGGTAGCGAGTTTGACGCCTGGTGCCAACCGCGGGGTGAAGGCCTGAATTTGCGTGTGTGCGGCTTTTGCCAGCTCCAGCACATTTGCGCCTGGTTGCTGGTAGACCTGGACCAGCACGGCGTCATGGCCGTCGGCGGTAACCCGTTGCCACTGAGGCTGCACGCCCGGTGCGATGTGCGCGAGCTCGCCCAGATGCAACAGGCCACCATTGCCGCCGCGCACCACGATGCCAGCCAGCTGTTCGCAGCTGCTGGCGCGGCTGTCGGCGAGGGCCAAATACAGCGTCGAGCGGTCCTCAATGCGCCCAACCGCCTGCAGCACGTTGCCGGCGGTCAGAACCTGCGCCAGGGTGTCAAAGCCCAGGCCGTAGCCGCGCAGGCGACCTGGGTCCACATCCACCCGGCACTCGCCGATGGCGCCGCCCTGAACGTTCACCCGCGCCACGCCGGGGATGGCCGACAGCAGCGGCGCCAAGGTGTACTCGGCGATATCCCGCAGCTGCACCGCTGCGCCTTCGGGTCCGGTGAGGCTGTAGGCCAGTGTCGGAAATACCGTCGGATCCATGCGCCGCACCTCGAAGCGGGTGCCCGGCGGCAGCTGCGCCAGCAGTTCGGTCAGCGCAGCCTGGGTTTGCAGCAGCGTCGCCTGCATGTCACTGCCCCAGTCGAAGTTGATCGACAGCTCGGCGCTGCCGCGGCTGGTGGTGGAGCGCACACTGAGCAGGTGGCGGGCGTTGCGCACGGCCAGCTCGACCGGCCGGGTGACGGTGATTTCCATGGCGTCGGCGGGTTGATCGCCGCTTTCGACACTGACCACCAGACGCGGAAAGTCGATCGGCGGAAACAGGCTCACTGGCAGGCGCAGGCCGACATAGGCGCCGGCCGCCGCCAACAGGGCAAAGCCCAGCAGCAGGGCGCGTTCCTGGTGACGCAGGAAGCCCCCCAGAGTCAAGGCGTGCCGTCCCTGGCAATATCGCCGTCACTGAGTTCACGCCCGCCAGTGGTGATTACGTGCTCGCCGGCTTGCAGTGGACCGGTGACGGTGATGTTCTCGCCGACCGGCCCGCCGGTTGTCACGTCCACCCGCCGGGCTCGACCCTGTCGCAGCACGAACAGGTAGGTTCCGCCGCCATCAGCCAGCAGCGCGGCCCTGGGCACACGCAGGGCAGCCTCGGCCTGCAGTTCGATCTCACCGCGCAGCGCAGCGCCGATTGGATAAGCCGCGCCGTCGGCGGGGATCGGTACCAGGACGCTGAGCAGATGGGTCACTGGATCGGTAATCGCCTGCACGGCCTTCACCTGGCCGGTGAATCCGACCACGGTGTCGAACACGCTGCTGATTCTGACCCTGGCGTTCCGTGCAATGCGCGCGGCGGTTTCGGTATCGATGCCCAGGATCGCCACCAGTGCCTGCCGGTCGGCGATGGATACGGCCGGCGTGTCGGCCGCCACGCGTGTGCCCGGTATCAGCAAGACTTCCGTCACGATACCGGCCACCGGGGCACGCAAGGTGCCGGCGCCGGTGCCGGCGCCGATGGCGGTCAGCGCGGCGAGGCGGCTGTTCGCGTCCTGCAAGTCGCGGCGAGCAGCATCCAGATCGGCCCGGGTGGCGAGTTGTTCGGCAAACAGCCTCTCGTTGCGCGCTACCGCTCGTGTCGCGTAATCGAGCGCGCTGGTGGCTTGTGCGTGGTCCTGCTGTACCGCCGGGGCGGTGGTGAAATCGAGCAGCGGCGCGTCTGCTACCACGGCCTGCCCGTTGTGTACATACACACGCCCGATGATGGCAGCGCGCGGCAGGGCCAGCATGTGCAACCGATCCGGATCGGGCTGCACCGTGCCCCAGGCCTGCACGGTCGGGATTATGTCGCCGCCTTGTACCGGCACGGTGGCGACGGGCCGCGCTGATTCCGGATTGGTTGCTGCATTGGCGAACGGTAGCCACAACAGCAACAGCAGAACCGGCGCCCGGATCATGGCGCATCCTCCCTGTCTGGCAGTGGCAGCGCCAGCAACGTGTCGAGTGCGATCCGGGCACCAATCAACTGATCGGTGAGGTCAATCTGTTCCAGGCGCTTGTCGGTCAAGCTCTGCTCCAGGTTGAGGTAGGCGAGGGCGTCCATGTCGCCCCGCGCATAGGCGCCGCGGGCCCGTTCGACCATCTCCTGCAGGGCCGGTAGGTGGCGCTCCAGCTGGGTGCGCAGGGCGGCCCCGATGGCGGTCATATCCAGCAGCTGAATCACGTCGGCCGTGGTCTGATCCAGCCGCGCCTGGTATTCGGCACGCAACTGATCACGCGTGGCCCGGTCGCGGGCAATCGCCCCGCGCGCCGCGCCGAACAACGGCAGGTTCAGACTCAGGCTCAGCCCATTGGTATAGATGGCGCTGGTGTCCCTGGCGCGGCTGACACCGAGCGTGATGGCTGGAAACTGCGCCAGCACACTGCCGCGCAGGCGCGTTTCCTGGGCGGCGTACCCGGCGGCGAGCGCCCGCAGGTCGGGTCGCCGCCCGGCGACTCCGGCCAGCTGTGCTTTGGCCGCGTCCGGCGTGGGTAGGCCGGCTGCTGCGGATTCGGCCAGCGACGGCCCCACGCCGACCAGCGGGGCATACGGATCAAGGCCGAGGAGGGCGCGCAGGCGGTGCGCGTCCGCGCTGGCGGTCTGGTCAAGAAGCGCCAGTTTGCTCGTTGCGTCGAGCAGGGCGGTCAGATCAGGACCGGCCTGCAACAGGGTGACATCGCCGACGGCCAGTGCCGTGATGGATTGTTTCTGGCGGGCGCGATAACGGGACAGTGCCTGCTCCAGAACACCGCGTTTGCGCTTTGCCGTCCACAAAGCGAGTCCCAGGGTGCGCGCCTGCTGCGCGGTCTGCCACTCCGCCCAGGCCAGGTCAAGGCGCGCCTGTGCCAGCTTTTGGCGGGCCGCTTGGCGAGTGGTCCCGCGCGTAAACACAGCGCCCAGGTCGTAAGCCAAGGCAATAAAACCGGCGTTGACCAGGCCGGGGCCCCGGGTACTGGGATGATCGCCGCCGATGGATAACTGCGGATCCGGGAGCAGACCGGCGGCATATAGCTCGGCGCGGGCGACACCGAGCGCGCTGCGCCGTGCACGCAGGTCCGGGTTGTACTCCACCGCGACGCGGGCCAGAGTGCCCAGACCAAGCGTGTCGGCCCCGATTGCTGCGCAGCATGACGACGTGGCCACAGCCGGTAACAGGTCTGCCTCATTCGGCAGCGGTAACGGTTGATAGGTCGCGCAGCCGCCGAGTGCCAGGGTCAGTAGCACGCCGGCTGGATGTAAGCACGTGCTGCGCGGGCAGGATCGTAAGACGCGAGGCATCGACACAGCCGATTCGGAAAATTGGGGGCGGATTCTGCTGTGGGGCCCATGAAGCTTGCGTGAGCGAGACGTGAGTTTTCCGTCAAGATGTCCCGCGCTGGTGTGACGACGACCGATGCACCCGTGCCGCACTGGCCTGTGTCCAAAGCAGAACTGGCAACGCCGTGGCGCGAGCACTTCCTGATCGGCAGGTCACGACGGGTCAGATCGCGCGGGTCTTGCCATGCCCGACGCAGACGCGTGGCGATGACAGCTGGACCATCAATCCCTGCCCGCGGTCCAGCCGCATGATTGCCGGGGCGTCGCTCTGGTCCGCGAACGTGGCCGTTGGCTGACGTCGTCGTAGCGCTCAACAACCGCTACTGGTTCGCCAATCCCCTGATTCGATCGGCATCGCGCCCCGGCGCATGGCCGCTAGTCCCCCGTAAGCAGTGTTGACGCCCAGCAGGCGGGCAGTATTCAGGCCGGCCCGTGGCCGCTTGCATTCACCGGGCTTGCAGGCGCAGAACACGGTTCGCTCGCGTCTCCGCGATATATACGCTGCCGTCGGGCGCCAGGGCGATGCCCTGCGGTTGACGCAGATGGCGGGCAATGGTCCGGCGTCGACCGTCCTGGATGCGGATCAGTTCGCCGCTGCGAACCTGGCTGAGTACCGCCCACAAACTGCCGTCAGCGCCACAGGCCAGTTGGTCGATGCCGTCGAGATCATCGGCCAGCACTTCGAGCCCCTTAGGGCCGTGGGCGAGGATGCGACCGGTGCCGCTCTCGGCGATGCCAATGCGGCCGTCGGGCAGGTTGCACAGACCTTCGGGTTGATTGAGACCCTCGACCAGCAGCTCCGGCTCGGCATCATTGCGCAGGATCATCAGCCGGCCGGCCGGCGTGTCCAGGGCCACCACCAGACTGCCATCGGCGCGCAGCAAAATACCCTCCGGATTGTCCAGCCGAGCCAGAACGCGCAGTTTCGCAGTCGACCGGTTAAAGGCCATTACCCGGCCATCGACGTCTTCCTCGGTGACGATGATGGTGTCTGGCAGTACCAGCAGGCTGTCGGGTTTCAGAAAATCGCCGAACACGGTTTTGGGTCCATCCGGCGTCAGCTCGACCAACAGGCCCGGAACCGTTTCCAGCGTCACGTACTGCAGCTCCCCGTCAGCGCCCAGGGACAAACTGTCCGGCCGCGTCAGGGAAATCGTCTGGGTGATTTCCCAGTTGCTATTGAGGCGTAACGGCCAGCGGGCGCCGTAGTAAGCGGCTCCGCCCACTGCCAGCACGAGCAGCACGGCGAGTAGCCGCCCAACGCGGCGGCGCCCACCCGCTCTGGCCGGCGGGTGGACTGCCGATAGCTGGCTGTCGATGACGGGCTTGGGCTTGACTGGATATGTTTTTATACGCATGGTTTCGTCGGTTATGGGCAGCGGTAAGCGTGACTTCTCGCGACAACCGACGAAGTGTCAGCGGGCGACTTTTCTGTGTGGGTCGTGGCTATGAGTTTATCGAGGTGACAGCTTGTCAGCTGTGACAGCGCGTGGGCGTCCGAAGTTTCGTGTCGCCCGCTTCCGCGCGTTCCGATCCGACGATTCGATTTCCCGCCGGGGGTGAGACCCTTGTGCCCCGCCAATATGCCGACCGCCAGGGCATCGTGAGCGACTTATGTCGAGACGACCGCGGGCTCCGGCGCGAAACGCAGCTCGAAGCGCATCCCGTCAGGCAGGCTCTGCGCGAGTATTTGCCAGCCGCTGCGCTCGCAGATGCGCTGCACGATGGCCAGGCCGAGCCCTTCGCCCGCGGCGACTTCGGGAGCCAGCCGCTGATGCCGGTCGAACGCACGGACGATATCCGCATCTGGCAGGCCGCTGCCACCGTCTTCCACTACCAGTGCATCGGGCAGAATGATGACCCGTACCTCGCTGCCGGGTGCATACCGCACCGCGTTGTCGAGCAGGTTTCGCACCGCCACGGTAAGCAGCGCGGGCGGACAGGGCAGTGTCACGTCGGAGCGTTCGATCAGCGCTATCGAGTGTGTTCCGGCCGCTGGCCCGGCGTTCAGGCGCTCGATTTCGGCCCGCACGATCGCGTTGATTGCGCACGATTCGGAACTTGCCTGCACGGACATGGGGTCTCGGCCCAGAACCAGAAACCCATCAATCAATGCCTGCATCTCGTGCGCCGCGGTGGCGATTCGCTCCACGGCGCCGCGCGCGCGCGGCAGCAGTTCCGAGCGCTGGAGCAAGGTCTCGGCAGCGCCGCTGATGATGGCAACAGGGGTGCGCAGTTCGTGACTTACATCGCTGGTGAACAGCCGTTCGCTGGCGATGAAGCCGTACAACTGCGCCAGGCGCTGCTCGAAGGCGCGCGCCAGGGCGCCGATCTCGTCGTTGGCAAAGCCAGCGGCCAGGCGCTGCGGTGGTCGCGCCGGATCGGCCCGGCGCACGCGCTGCGCCAGACGCAGCACCGGCTCGAGTACGCTGCCGGCGGTCAGGCGAGCAATCAGGTAAGCCGCCACCCAGGCTGACACGGTACCCACAGCCAGCACGCCAAACCAGACGTGCTCGCGGCGCTCCTGTTCCGATGAGGGTTGCACCAGGTAGTAGCGTCGCGTGCCGTAGTCGCGACGAATCACCTCGTAGCTTTCCTTGCCGTCGGCGACTTCCTGCCAGCCAACGGCGATCGCCGGCAGGAACGTTGGCAGCTGGGCATCGAACAGGTCCGGTGTGATGTACAGCTGGGCGTGGTTGGGCAGTTCCAGCGGCCGTGTTTGCGGGGCATTACCAAGATGCTGAATCCACCAGCGCAATTCACCGTCGAGCTGGTCGACGAACAGGGTTCTTTCCAACTCTTCCATGACCACAAAGGTGACCAGCGAGAACATGCCGGACACCGCGGCGGTAAGCAGTACAAATGCCACCACTAAGCGCTGGCGCAGAGGTGTGCGTTTACGCGCCATCGGGGAGCGCGATCCGGTAGCCGAGGCCGCGCACGGTTTCGATCAGCGGGACATCAAACGGCCGATCCAGCACCCGCCGCAGGCTGTGGATGTGGGTACGCAGCGCATCGCTGTCGGGGGGCTCGTCCAGCCACAGCAGGCGTTCGAGTTCTGACCGGCGCACCAGGCGTGGGGCGGCGCGCAGCAGGGCGTCCAGCAACTTCAGCTCGGTGGGGGTCAGTATCAGCGTCTGGCCGGCGCGCCGCGCGCTGGCATTGGCAAGGTCGAGGGTGACGTCGGCGTAGTGAACCTGCGCTGTCGCGGGCCGTCGGCTGCGCCTGAGCAGGGCCTCGATGCGAGCGTGCAGTTCGACCAGCGCGAACGGCTTGACCAGGTAATCGTCCGCCCCTGCGCGCAGCCCGGCGACGCGCTGCTCAACCGCGTCGCGCGCGGTCAGCATCAGGATCGGCGTGTTGACATGGCTGTCCTGGCGCAGGCGATGACATAGCTCCAGACCATCCAGCCTGGGCAGCGTAAGGTCGAGCACGATCAGGTCGTAATCACCATCGCTGGCAAGATGCAGCCCGCTCGGCCCGTCCCGCGCCGAATCCAGCTGGTAGCCCTGGTCCTCGAAATAATCGTAGAGGTTCTGCAGCAGTGCCGCGTTGTCCTCAATGAACAACAACCGGGTTGCGGGCTGCGTGGACTGTGCGCCTGGGTTCATGGTCAGCGTCACAGATAGGGCGAGAATAGCCAGCACAGTGCGTCACGGGTGCGTACTGCCAGTCGCCGCTGGCTGATCTCTTCCGCCGTGACGAGGCGGGAGGCGTTCCAGGCGGTTGCAAAGTGGCCCGCGAGGGTGGCGTTGAATGCGGCATCGAACACTTCCACGTTAAGCTCGAAATTAAGCCGCAGGCTACGCGGGTCCATGTTGGCGGAGCCCACCTGGGCGTAGTCATCGTCCACCAGAAGCAGCTTGCTGTGTACAAACGGTGGTGGTTGGTAACGCACCTCGACCCCGTACTGCAGGAGCTCCCACAGCATATTGCGCGTGGCCCAGTGCACGTAGGGCAGGTTGTTGTGCCCCGGCAACAGTATGTGGACCTCGACGCCGCGCAGCGCGGCGGCCTGGATCGTCCCGAGCAGTTCGCGCGACGGTAAGAAATACGGGGTCATGATCTCGATGCGCCGCTGGGCCGCGGACATGGCCGCCAGCAACACCAGGGCCAGGCGGTCCAGGTCCTCATTGGGACCGTCGTTGATGACCCGACATTGCGCCATGCCGACGCCTGCTGACGGTGGGATCGGCTCGGGCAGGGCTTCGCCGGTCGCAAAACGCCAATCTTCCGCAAATACGGCTTCGATCTGCCCGACCACCGGGCCACTCAAACGCTGATGAAGATCCACGACCCGGCGCTTGGAGGCGCCGCTGGCCATGTGGTAATCGGCGATATTCATACCGCCCGTGAAGGCCACCATACCGTCCACCAGCAGAATCTTGCGGTGGTTACGCATATTCACGTGCAGGCGCATCGGCCACAGACGCAGCGGCAGGAACGCGGCCACCCGTACGCCGGCCTGGCGAAGCAGGGGCCGCGCACGCGCTAGGGTGTACCACTGGCCGAGTCCGTCCAGCAGCACGCATACAGTCACGCCGCGCCGTTGGGCTGCCGCCAGGGCATCGATGACATCGCGCGCCGCGCCGCTGGCGCCGAAGATATACGTCGACAGATAGACGTAGCGCTCGGCCGAGCGAATCGCCTCGATCATCGCCGGATAGGCCTGCTCGCCGTTGTGGAGCAGGTCGATTGCATTGCCGGGCAGGCAGGGACGGCGGCTCACCTGTGCCGAGGCGCGGGCAATCGGTCCGGCGGGCAGGGCCGGCTCGATATGCGGCATATCGGCGTCGTCGGCCTGCTCGTAACCGAAATCGATCGGTAGCGGGAAGCGTTTTCGCAGACTGCGGGTGCGGATACGGTTCACACCGAAGGCGAAATACAGCAGCGGGCCACCGAGCGGCAGCAACAGACTGATACCGATCCACGCCAGTGCCGAGCGCGGGTCGCGCTTGTAGAGCAGGGCATTCCAGGCGCACAGCAGGCCAAGGCCCGGGTGTACGACCAGAACCAGCCACCCGACGATTGCCGGCAGTTCAAGTGCCACGCCCCTGTACTCCTAGAACCGAATCACGGTGCGGATGCTTTTTCCGGTGTGCATGAGCTCGAAAGCGCGGTTGATGTCGGCCAGATTCAGCGTGTGGGTGACCATCTCGTCCACCTTGATGTCGCCGGCAAGGTAGCGTTCAACGTAGCCGGGCAACTGCGATCTGCCTTTAACGCCGCCAAAAGCGCTGCCACGCCACACGCGTCCGGTCACCAGCTGAAACGGCCGGGTGCGGATTTCCTCACCGGCGCCGGCCACGCCGATGATGGTGGCCTCGCCCCAGCCCTTGTGGCAGCACTCCAGCGCCGCCCGCATCACCTCGACGTTGCCGATGCACTCGAAGGAATAATCAACGCCGCCGTCGGTCATGTCGACGATGACCTCCTGGATCGATACCGGGTGGTCTTTCGGGTTGACCGTGTCCGTGGCGCCAAGGCGCCGGGCCATGTCGAACTTCGAGGAATTGATATCGATGCCGATGATGCGCCCGGCGCCGGCCATGACCGCGCCCTGAATGACGCTCAGGCCGATGGCGCCAAGGCCGAATACCGCTACCGTTGCCCCCGCCTGCACCCTGGCCGTGTTGAGCACGGCGCCGATGCCGGTGGTGATGCCGCAGCCGAGCAGACATACCTTGTCCAGCGGCGCCGCGGGATTGATCCTGGCCAGGGCAATTTCGGGCAGCACGGTGTACTCGCTGAAAGTCGAGGTGCCCATGTAGTGATATACGGTCTGGCCGCGGGCCCGAAACCGAGACGTGCCGTCCGGCATCAAGCCCTGTCCCTGAGTAGTGCGAATAGCCTGGCACAGGTTGGTTTTTCCGGAGGAGCAAAACGAGCACTGTCCGCATTCCGGCGTGTACAGGGGGATGACGTGATCACCAGCCTTGAGGGTGGTTACACCTGGGCCGACATCCTCCACCACGCCGCTACCCTCATGCCCCAGGATGGCCGGAAATACCCCTTCCGGGTCGCGTCCGGACAGGGTGTAAGCGTCGGTATGGCACACGCCGCTGGCGACCATCCGTACCAGGACTTCGCCCGCCTTGGGCGCGGCGACCTCGATCATGTCGATTTCGAGCGGTTGGTCCGCCGCCCAGGCGACGGCAGCGCGTGCTTGCATGATCTGGCTCCCCTGATAGGCGATCGAATCCGGGGATTATGCCAATCCCGTCACCGGCACGTGTGGTCGCGCCGGCCCGGGTGGCAACATGGGCCGCCTGCTAACATGACCCAATACCGACGGACAGTTCAGGAACCTTGCATGGGTCCGCCAGTGCGTGACCGATACCTCTTGGCCGTGGTCAGGATTCGCGTCCCCACCCGACCGCTCAAGCGCATCATCTTTTGCCAGGACGGGTGGCTGCCGTGCGCCAACTGATCGGATTTCTGATGGTCGGTCTGCTTGCCACCGCGACCCACGTGGCCGTGGCGGTTACGCTCGTAGCAAAAGCTGGACGCTCGGCGGTGTTTGCCAATGGGGCAGCATTCTGTATTGCAACCGCCGTGTCCTATGGTCTGAACTCATGGCTGACTTTCCAGCGGCCCTTTACCCGGCGCACGCTTCGGCGGTTTGGCGCCGTCTCGATCGCCGGTCTTGGCCTTTCCATGCTGATCTCCGGCACTGCGCAGTGGTTTGGCCTTCATTACCTGGTTGGCATCGCCCTGGTGGCAACCGGCGTGCCGCCACTAACGTTTCTGGCACATCGCAGCTGGACCTATCACGGGTGACGGTCGCTCATCTGCCCCTGCGCCTGCTCGCCGGCGGCCTGTCTCCGGGCGGACCGCGAGCACACCTGATGGTGCTGATCTACCACCGCGTGTTGGCCGAGCCGGATCCTTACCGGCGCGGTGACGTGACGGTGTCCGTATTCGACTGGCAGATGGCCCTGCTTGCGCGTGAGTTCAATGTGTTGTCGCTTGACCAGGCCGTGCGCAGGCTCGCCGCCGGCACCCTGCCAGCCCGGGCGGTCTGCGTCAGCTTTGACGACGGCTACCGCGACAATCTGGACCTGGCGCTGCCGGTTTTGCGACGCCATGGCCTGCCGGCGACGTTTTTCATCGCGACCGATTACCTGGATGGCGGCGCCATGTGGAACGACTGCCTTATCGAAGCCGTCGCCGGGGCAGGGGAGGGCCCACTTGACCTTAGCGATCTTGGTCTGGCGCGGTACGCGCTGCATGGGGTCGCGGACCGGTACGCCACTGTGGGCAGGCTACTGCCGGCGCTCAAGCACCTGGAAAACGCGCAAAGACGCGATGTGGTCGCGGCGGTCATGGAACGCTGCAAGCTCCAGCGCGCGCCCGACCTGATGCTGAACCCGGAAGGCGTACGGGCTTTGCACGCGGCGGGCATGGCCATTGGCGCACACACCTGCTCGCACCCCATCCTGACCCGCCTTGACCCGGCCAGCGCCCGGCGCGAGATGGCCGACGGTCGCGATCGACTTGAGGCGATGATCGGTGCGCCGGTGCGGCTGTTCGCGTATCCGAACGGTAAACCCGGCGAGGACTATGACGCCCACCATGTTGCGATGGCCCGGGAACTTGGCTTCGCCGCGGCCGTATGCACGGCCTGGGGCAATGCCTCGGCGGGTGCCGATCTGTTCCAGCTGCCACGCTTCACGCCATGGGACCGGGTACCGCTGCGCTTTCACCTGCGCTTGGTAGGCAATCTATTGCGCCGCGAGACTTTGCCGGCCCTGGTGTCAGGCTGATCCGTCCTACGCGGCGGGTCTGGAGCTGAAGCCGTCCTGGTCGTAACGCAAGCGCGTCGGCTTGTCCTGTAAGGTGGTTTCCAGCACCACCTCGCGTCCCCAAAGGCGGTGCAGATAGGCGAGGGTTTTCTCGGCCTGGCCCAGCTCCAGCTCGCGGCCGTCGTAAGCGTGGCTCAGATGGAGCTTGCGCGCGCCATCGTAGTCGGCATCGTCGATGTGGATCACCGGGAATCCAGACATGCCGACACCGTTGATCAGCGTGTCGCGGACCTGCTGCCAGTTGTCCTCGTCGGCAACGCGCTGCACCACGTACTGGTCGTCCTCGGGGCCGAATTCGTACATATCCATCTCGCGCATCAAGCGGCCGGACAGGAACTGGCGCAGAAACGATGCATCGCGATCGACTTCACGAATACGAAACAGGGTCGCCATGCCGTCGGTGGGTCCACCGTAGCGTTCGCGTTCTTCCGGGGTTGGCTGCTCGCAGCGGCGCAGGATGTCGTGCCAGGTCCGGAAACCCAGGTAATAGGGGTTGATGCTGCCCGGGTGGGGGCGTACGACCTGTGAATGGTGGACCATGAATTCCATCTGCAGGTCCGCCGGCAGGTCCAGGCTGCTGACAATGCGGTGGTGCCAGAAGCTGGCCCAGCCCTCGTTCATGATCTTGGTCTCGATCTGTGGAATGAAATACTGCGCCTCCTCGTGGACGATGGTGAGCAGATCCCGCTCCCAGGTGGTCAGGTAGGGATTGTGGTCGCGGATAAACAGCAGGATGTCCGGCTCTGGTTCCAGCGGTATGCGGCGCAGGTTCGGCTCTGGCGCATCCTGGGTCGGGTGGATGTCCTGATGCGGATCGCGCGGCGGGCGGGCGGTTTCGATGGCGCGCTCGCGCTGTTCGGCCGGACTCAGTTTGCGCACGCCCGCGTTGTGTCGACAGTTGAACGACAACGCGTGTGCGGCGTCCAGCACAGCCTCCACCTTGTCCGCACCAATGGCCGGATCCTCGGCATAGCGCCGCACCCGATCAGCGCGGGACTTGAAGTTGCTCAACGTCAGTTCCGGGTGCGTGGCCTGGAAGGTGTAGTTGTTGCGGAAGAAATCGTTGTGGCCATAGACGTGGGCAATGGTCAGTATCTGCAGACACAGCGAGTTATTGCGCATCAGGTAGGCGATCGATTCGTTGGAATTGATCACCATCTCGTAGGGCAGTCCGCTGACGCCGTAGCCGTAGAGGGTCTTCAGCTTCTCGAACGACTTGCCGAAGGACCAGTGCGGATAGTGGGCCGGCATGCCGTGGTATGCCATGTAGCCGAGCATCTGCTCCTCGTCGCAGATTTCAAACACCTGCGGAAAGCATTCAAGGCCGAACTGGTCCACTTTTTCACGGATGCGTTCGTCCCAGGCCAGCAGGTCATCGACGTCCCAGCTGCGCATCAGGCACCTCCGACGGCCTGCGCCGCGCGGTCTTTCTGCAAAAAGGCTTTCAGGCCTGGCCAGATGTCTTCCCGGCCGTGGATGGTCAGGGCGTGGAAACCGTCGGCCTTGATGCGGGCAAAGGTTTCCAGCATGGAGCTTTCGAAGATGCCGCGCCCGGGCGGTTTTATCTCACCGTAGCCGAACAGGTTCGACACTTCGCACAGCGCCTCGGCCGCTTGCACGGTTTTGTCGTTGTCGCCCGGGAAATTGTCGCCGTCCGAGCAATGGAAGGCATAGATATTCCACAGGCTCGGGTGGAAGCGTTCGTTGATGACCTCAAGCGCCTTCTGGTAGGCGCTGGAAATCACCGTGCCGCCGGATTCGCCCTTGTGGAAAAATTCGTCCTCGGTGACCTCGGCCGCTGCCGCGTGGTGGGCAATGAAGACCAGTTCCACCTCGACATAGCGGCTGCGTACGAACTGATACAGCAAGAAAAAGAACGATCGCGCCAGGTATTTCTTGGTCGTGTCCATGGAGCCTGAGGTATCCATCATGCAGATGACGACTGCATTGGATTGTGGTCGCGTGTCTGGCATCAGGCGCCGGTAGATCATGTCCTCCTTGTGGAAGGGGAAGCGTTGCTCGGCCTCGGCATTGGTTTCGGCACGCGCGACCTTGCGCCGGATGCGTGACAGGGCGGTTCGTTTCTTGTCCAGTTGCACGCGGATACCGGAGCGCCGGAAGCCCTTGCGCTGGAACGCGTGTTCCGACGGCACCTGGCGCAGTTTCTTGCGCTCCAGGTCGGGCAGTTCCAGATCCTCGAACATGATGTCGATTAACTCTTCCAGGCTGATTTCGGTTTCGTAGTAGTCCTGGCCTGGCTCATTGCCACCATGGCCTTGCCCAGCACCGCTCTGATCGCCTTGTCCGACGGTCTGGCCGACTACGGTGTCACCCTCGCCAGTGCCCACGCCGGGTTTGTTCTGGCCGTACGCAAAGCGGTATTCGCGGATGCCGCGGATCGGTACCTTGACGGTCTTGTCGCCGCTGCGGCCGATGATGGCTTCCTCGGCAACAATGTCGGCGATGTTGTCGCGGATCGCCTGGCGCACCTTCTGCCGGTGGCGGGCACGGTCACCGGCGCTGCGGTCCGAGCGTAACGAGTCCGCCGAGAACGATCTGAACTGGGAGTTCGCCATAACCCCTCCTGCGGTGAAACGTCGCCACGCAATATCTGGCGACGCTGGCACCGGCCTGGCAGCGGCGCCAGGCCGGGCACGTCAATCGGTTGCCGTCAGTCCTTCCACAGGTTGTTGGCCGCGTACTTGAGCACCACCTCAGCCGAGTGCTCGTTGTAGCCGAGTTCGGTCATGCGCTGGATCAGCGTGTCGTATTTGTCTTTCTGTTCCTCGTCGCGGGTGCGCGACTTGGTGACGATACGGCTCATGTCGCGTACTGAGTGCAGAAGTTTTTTCTCCAGCGCGTCGCGCAGCGGCTCATAAGCCCGGTAACTGACCTTCTCGCCACGTCGGGTAGCGGCCCACAGGTAGGACATCACTTCCTGTCGGAAACCCTCGGCGGCCGAACCGACAATGCCGATCTGCTCCTCGACCGACTTCAGGAAGCCCTCGTCCGGGCGCAGTTCCTCGTCGGTATTGCGGTCCTTGACCTTGGATTTGTTGACGTAGGCCTCGGCGTGGTCCAAATAGTTCTGGAACAGGTCCTCGGCCTGCTGCTCGAAGGAGAACACGAACGCACGCGTGACTTCCTTCTCCAGGATGTCCAGGTACGCCTTGTGCACGGTGTCCTGCAGGAACTCGAGGTACAGCTTTTTGGTGTCCTCGGGGTAGTCCGCGCGTTTGATCATATCCATCAGCGCCTCCCGCACGTTGATGGGGTTGATGCCGAGCTCCGGATTGTCGGCAAGCGCATTGTCCAGGGCCTTCATGATGAAGCGGGTGGAGATGCCTGACATGCCCTCGCGCTGCGCTTCCTCGCGCAGGGATTTGGCCGACAGTTTCAGAGTGGTGCCCTTCTTGACCACTTCTTCGCCATCGTACAGGCGCAGTTTGGTCATCAGGTCGCACTTGGAGGTTGGCTCCAGGCGCGACAGGATGGCAAAGATGCTGACGACCTCCAGCGTATGCGGGGCAATGTGGGCGCGGAATTCCGACTCGCGGAGCATCTTTTCGTAGATCTTGACCTCTTCGGTCAAGCGCAGGTTGTAAGGAACCTTGACCACCACGATGCGATCCATGATCGCTTCGTTGGTGTGGTCGGCCTTGAACTTCTGCCACTCGGCCTCGTTGGAGTGGGCGATGATCACGCAGTCCACATAGACCGTGCCGTGGCGGCCCGGCGCCGGCACGAATTTCTCCTGCGTGGCGGTGATCATGGTGTGCAGATATTCGGGCTCGTTCTTGAATACCTCGATGAACTCGACGATGCCGCGGTTGCCGACGTTGAAGGCGCCCGACAGGTCAAGTACCCGTGGGTCGGACTCGGAATAGCGGTCGAGCTTGGAGATATCTTCCGAGCCGATCAGCACCGAGGTGTCCTGGTTGTTGGGGTCAACCGGCGGCACAACGCCAATTCCCCGGCGCCGGTGACGAGAAAATGCCACGCGGGTCACCGGCATGTCCTCGTAACGGCCGTTGAACTCGGTTTCCAGCCGGTGCCGGCACAGCGGGCACAATTCTCCTTCGATGGGAACGCCCAGGACGTCAGAGAAACTGCGGCGCAGATGATTCGGTATCAGGTGCAACGGTTCCTCGGCCATCGGGCAGTCCTGAATCGCATACACCGGGTCGGCCTCTTCCAGGGCGCGCTGGAGTTTGGCCACCAGCGAGCTTTTGCCGGCACCGACCGGCCCCATCAGGTACAGCACCTGGCGGCTTTCCTCGCCGTGCAAGGCGGCGGAGTGCAGGTAACGCACAATCTGCGCCAGCGGTCGCTCGACGCCGAAGAATTCCTTCTCGAAAAACGGGTAGCGCTTGAGGTGTTCGTCGCCGAACAGCCGGTTCAGACGGGCGTCCTCGGACTCTCCCAAGTCAGCCACGCCACAGGCAGTAACCGCCTCATAAAGCCGTGCATGGGCCTGTTTTGGCAAGGTCGGGTTGCCGCGAACCAGCTCCAGGTAATCCAGAAAACTGCCGTTCCAGAGGCGTTCCTGGTGTGTCTTGCGGTCTTTCTCGATCAGCGCTGCGAAGGATGCTGTAGTCGTGCCCATTTAACGACCTCCGTCGTGTCCAAGTCTGTGTGTGTGCTTGATCCTTTTTCGTTAGGTTTTGATGGTTTGCGAGACACTCGAACCCGTCTGGGTGCCTTTGGCCCCGTGTACCGGACGGACTCAAGTTTCGCCGGACCTGGGAACAATGCCAAAGGCACGTGCTGTCTCCCGATATCTGCTAATACAAAACTCGTGCCAATCCGCTTGTGCACTGCCGCGCCGAGCTCCCAGTTCGGTATTACCGGCTGGGTATTTCCAATGTTTGACCCGAACCGGCAGCGCAAGTTATGGGTCCGGATGCGCCTGCGTGCGCCTATACTTGGTACCGCGTTTTTGCCGTGCCGGCAAATGACTCGATCACTGGTACGATGGACTGCTCCGCCGAAGGTTCTGTGGATGTCCAAGCCGACGCCGCCCGGGGTTTCCGACACCGCCAATGGCATGGCGTTCGACCGCGGCCGGGACATCGAAGTGCTGGCCCGGGACACCGTGTACCAGGGCTACTTCCGGATTGACCGGTACCGCCTGCGGCACCGCCTGTTCAACGGGTGTTGGAGCCGGCCAATACAGCGCGAAGTGTTCGAACGTGGCCACGCTGCGGCGGTGCTGCCCTACGACCCCGAGCACGACAGCGTGCTGTTGATCGAGCAATTCCGCATCGGTCCGTATGCCCACGGCGGCTCGCCGTGGCAGATCGAAATCGTTGCCGGAATCATCCACGACGACGAACTGCCGGCGCAGGTAGCCCGCCGTGAGGCGCTGGAAGAGGCCGGCTGCGTGCTCGGGCCGCAGTTGGTTCGCATCGCGGACTATTACATGAGTCCCGGTGCGGTCAGTGAGCACCTGACCCTGTTTTGTGCCGTTACGGACCTGACGGGCGTTGGCGGTATCCACGGCGTGGCCGAGGAGGATGAGGACATCCGCGTGCATAGCGTGCCCCTGGACCAGGCACTGGACTGGCTGCATAACGGCCGCATCCAGAACAGCCCGGCGATCATTGCCCTGCAATGGCTGGCCCTCAACCGCCAGCGCCTGCGAGCGTTCCAGCCGTGAGACCCACCAGGACACGGGGAACCCGCGTGCTCGCGGCCGAACCACGGATAGCCGTACCGCAAGCGGTCCTGTTCGATCTTGACGGCACCCTGGTCGATAGCGTCCCGGACCTAGCCCGCTGCGTGAACGCGGCCCTGAGCTCGGTAGATCAGCCGTCGGTGCACGAACACGAGGTTCGAACCTGGGTGGGCAACGGCGCCAATCGCCTGCTGCACTGTGCACTCACCGGCCAGCTGCACGGGGTGGCGCCGCTCGCGACCCACAGCACAGCCATGGCTACGTTCAATGCGCACTACGCCGCCGAGCCGTGTCGAAGCAGTCGTCTGTACCCTGGTGCACTCGCGACTGTCATCGCACTGGCAGCCGGCGGCGTGCGCCTGGGCTGCGTAACCAACAAGCCCCACCGTTTTACGCTGCCGCTGCTGGACTTGCTCGGCCTGGGTCGCTATTTCGCGAGTGTGGTCGGTGGCGACAGCACGCCGCAGCTCAAGCCCGATCCACTGCCGGTGTTAACAGCGCTGGCGCAGCTTGGCACGCCTGCGGGACGCAGTCTTCTGGTGGGTGATTCCAGGATCGATATGGCGGCCGGTCGGGCTGCGGGCGTTGCCACAGTCGCCATCCGACATGGCTATGACAGCGAGTGTGATTTTCTCGACCTCGGTGCAGTGGCCGTACTGGAGCGCCTGGTCGAGTTGCCCGGGGTATGGGGCGAACCGTCATTCGCTGACTGAGTCGTCAGGCCCCGCGGCGAGCACGAGTCGCCCGGTTTGCCGATAGCGTATCGGTGGCTCGATACTCCCGCCTGCCCGGGGCGCTCTGACTACAGGCTGTCATTCCATGCGCTGGCCCGCTACGCAAACCACATCCGAAGTACTGCTACCGCGCGCTGTGATGGTGTTGAGCCAGCGGCCGCGGCCAGGGCTGGGGCGCATCCTTCCGACGCTGGAAGCCGTCGGTGTGCCGGCCGTACTGGCCCTGTCCGGACAGATCGGAGATACGCTGCCGCGACCCTTTCACGGCGCACCCGAACAGGTGGTAATCCTCGCGACCGACGCGGAATCGGTACGGGTTGGCCTGCACGCCGGGGCCGGCCTGGTGGCAGGCCTGGGTAGCGGTAGCCATGCCACGGCCCAGCTCGCGGCGGGCGCGGAACTGGTATTGCAGGCACCGTCGCAGATCGCCGGTGGCGACCTGCTTCGAGCATACGCGAGCAAGTTCAGCAGTCTTCCGTCGTTGGGGCCGGACCTGGCTGGGCTCGCCGGCGCCGATGTGGCCTTGTTTTTCGATTATGACGGCACGCTCGCGCCGGTTCCGGAGCATCGGGCTGACGGGCAGTTACCCGAGCCGATACGCGACATGCTTGCCCGACTTTCCGCCCGCCATCCGGTTGCCGTGGTCAGCGGCCGGGCGGTCGCCGATCTTTCGCACCGCCTGCAACTGCCGGGCCTGTATCTGGCCGGCAACCACGGACTGGATCTGCACGGTCCGGATTACGCTCCGGAACGACACATGCTTGCCGTTGACTGGAGGCCGATCCTGGACGCGGCCCATGCCGTGCTGGCGCCGCTGGCGCAGGAGCACCCAGGCTGCGTGGTCGAACACAAAGGTCTGACCCTGGCGGTTCACTATCGTGGACTTGCCATGGCCGCGAGCGTGGCCCTGCGTCGCGCAGTGGTAAGTCGGCTGGCGGCCTTCGACCGGCTATTGCTCGAAAGTGGGCAGCAGGTGCTTGAAATTCATCCCACCATCGACTGGCACAAAGGCTCTGCCGTCGATTGGCTGCTGGCACGTATGCAAAGCCTGTTTGGTCCGTGCAAGCCGGTTTACTTCGGTGATGATCTGGCCGACGAGCCGGCTTTTCTCGCCGCGCGCCGTGCGGGGGGGTACGGCGTAGTGATCGGCGCGGAAGTAAGGCCGACCAGCGCGCGCTTTCGGTTGGCATCGCCAGGCGGGCTGCCGGCTGCGCTGGCCCCTTTGTTGGCCTGATAAGCAATCGCCCGGCTAGCAGCCTGTCGGACTTGGAGCTGATCCACTGCGCCGGAGGGAGAACGGTCCAAATTTCCCCGTTTTTTCCTTACATGGGACCACCATGCGCGTCAAAACCGTGAAAATTTGTCCTCGTTCTCCCACCATGCTCGCTACGATCGCCCAAGTCTGACAGGCTGCTAGGAGTCGTGGTCGTCGCGGTGGTATTCGCCTTCGATCACACGGCCGCTACCGCCCGCTTTCTGCGGTTGTCGGTCGATGAGGTATACCGCCAGCCGTCGCCTCAACGGCGCCAGTAATAGAAACAGCCCAAAGATGTCGGTCAGAAAACCGGGCACCACAAAAAGTCCGCCGGCGATCAGGGTCAGCGTTGCCTCAAGCAACGGCCGGGCGGGTAGCTCCCCGGCCTCAAGCGCCGCCCGCACGCGCAGTAAGCCAGTCAGGCCCGCCCGGCGCATCAGCGCCGTGCCGATAAAAGCAGCCGCGATCAGCAACAACAGCGTCGGCAACGCGCCGATCCAGCTGCCAACCTCCAGTAGGACGTAAAGCTCGAGGAGCGGCAGTCCGAGCAGTGCGCCCCAGATCAAAAAACGCGGCATGAGTGATACCTGAAACTCACGTAAGTAAAAACCGTGGCGGTTATGATGCCGTCCGTGAGCACCTAACATCAGCTTTATCCGTGGAGAAAAACATGGATTACACCCGTAATGAGGCCAGACGCTGGGCCAGAGCCACACTGCATGGATTCTACGACGCGCCGTTGACGCCGTTTACCCATGATGGCGAGGTGGATGCGCCAGCGCTGCGCCATAACATCGACGCCTTTGTGGATATGGGCATGGAGGGCATCGCCGTTGGTGGTTTCATCGGTGAGGCCTGGAATCTGACCCTCGGCGAGTGGATGCATTTTCATGAACTGGTGGCCGACGCCAATGCCGGACGCATGCAACTGGCCACCATCATCCTGGACCCGAGCGCCCGCCAGGCGGTCGAGAAAATCGAGTTCACCCGCAAACTTGGCTACAGCGTCGCCGAGGTGATGAATCCGTCCGTTCAGCTCAAGAGCGACGACGAGATCCATTCATTCTACAAATACATCACTGACCGCACCGACATGGCGGTGGTGCTATACCGCACGCCGGTGTCCGGCACCGTACTGAGTCTGGAGCTGATGCAACGCCTGACCGAACTGCCCACCATCATAGGGGTCAAGCAAGGCTCCTTGCGGCGCTCGGATACCTACAAGCTTCGGCGCGAACTGCCCGATGACTTTTTCGTGTCGGAGCCGATGGAGCAGTACTTTCTGGACGACCTGCGGATGGATTACTGGTTCGTGCAGTGGGCGGCTTATCACTACACCGTATTTGGCAAGTTGCGCCCGTTGATCCGGGCCTATATGGCCGACGCGAAGGCGGGCGACTGGGATGCTGCGCAGAGCAAATGGCTGTCCCTGCGCCCGGCCTCAGCCTTCATCGAGGACATGACGGTATGGGAACTGATGCGCACGGGCACCTACGCCAGTGCCTTCACCATTCTGAAGCCGTGGTATGACGCTATCGGTCTGAAAGGCGGTCACGTACTGGGACCGGTCGCCGAAGTGCCACAACAGCGACGGGAATGGCTGGCAGGCAAGCTAACGGAACTCGGGATCGCCTGAGCCAGGACCCGCTGACGACGGCACGCGAATGCCGTCGTCAGCTTCGGAACTCAGCAGTTGCCTTTCTTGGCCTGGCCCGGTGGGCAGAAGTGACTACCGCGGTAGCGGTGGCTTTCGTGCACCGGGTACTCCACGTAGCGGTGCCGATCATAGTCATGGCCGTCATCGGTGGTTATAGCGGTACCGGCCGCCGCACCCACCGCGCCGCCGATGATAGCGCCCTGGCGTCCACCGACTTCATTGCCGATGGCCGCGCCAGCGGCGCCGCCCAGGCCACCACCGATAGCGGCATCCATCGTGCTGCCGGCGTGGGCAACACCGGTCAGCGCCAGGCCCAGAATGGCCAGCTTGAGCATTGTGTTTATTGTCATGACGATCCGCTCCAGGGAACTGTGGAAATCAAAAGAGGCTATCGGTCTGCCCCGGGTTTCCTTTAGCGAAGCGCTGAATGAATCCGTCCTGGATTTCTCAGCGCCCGCCATCGGAAAAGCGTGGTTTCCCGATGGCTCACAAAATCCGTGGCTCGCAGCCACTGATTTTGGCAGCGCATCCTTGCGCTGCGGGAAACACCGAATAGTTCAGCGTTTCCTTAGCTCTTCCGGGGTGCGGACAGTCTGCACTGGACTACCTGAACCCAGGCTGAACAGTGCGGTACGCACGCGGTCGCGGAATAACCCAGTGGTTCCCCTAGCGGGCCTGTGCCAAAGCCGGGTAGAAACGCTGGTTCATACGCTGATAGTAGGCCATCAGATTCGCCGAGCGCCGGATCCATTCGCGCATCGGATTGTCGATGGGCGGACCAACGAAACTCAGAATGAAGCCATGGGCCGTGGCGTCAGCGCTACACGGCAGATCCCCCAGCAAATATGGCTTGTCTCCAAGCAACACCGACAGCGTCTCCATCTGCGCAAAGCCAAAGCAGAAAATCTGCTCCCGATCGTGGCGGCCGAGACCCTGACCGATGAGGGTACGTTTAAGACCCCGGCGCACCAGGGGCGGCACGATCATGCGCAGCGGCCAGGACATGCCGGAGAAAAAAGCCTCGCGCACCGCGGCATAACCGTTGTCCTCCATCCAACGGCAATACAGCAACACCCAGTAAGTGCTGTCGTGCAGCATACGGTCTATGAGATGGCCACGGGCGTGTTGATCGGCGGTGAGACCGCTGTCGACACGATCGCCATATTTGGTTTTCAGGTGCTGGATGATCAGTTCGGAGTCGCCAATCGTCTGACCGGCGTCGCGAATGAACGGAATCTTGCCTTTTGGCCCCTTGCGGGTGTCGTTCTGAGTGATGAGCTCGTACGGCAAGCCGGCCATTTTCAGGTATAGCTCAAGCTTGATACAGAAGGGGCTGGGATTGGGCAGGTCCCAGGCGGGGGCAAACTGGTAAAGCTCAATCATTAGAGAATTCCGTCCGGTGGAGCGCAGGCCGCCGCTTCCGCGGCGTTTTTTGCGAAATATCAGGTGCTTGGCACAACTCCGGCCTGGTGCAGGGCCATGAGGGTCGACTGATCGAGACCAAGGCCGGAAAGGATCTGGGCGCTGTCAGCGCCAAGCACCGGAGCCGATTGCAGGGGGGCCGACAGACGCTGGTGGTCGACGCGTACCGGAAACGCCGGCGCGGGTACGCCCGGGTCCTGAACCGCGAGTGCCTCGCTCACGTTCAGCACTTTTGCAAGAGGTAGCTTATGGGCAGCGGCCAGCGCCTCCCATTCGGCCACGTCGCGTGTCGCCATGAGCCGATCAAGCAGACTGTGCAGCGCATCGCCATTGCGTTGCCGGCTTGCCATGTTGGCAAAATCCGGATGCCTCAGAGCGGTCCCGGCCGCACCGAGAGCGGCTACAAAAGCCTCAAAAAAATGATCCTCCAGCAGCCCGACGGCGATAACGCCGCCATCGCGGCAGTGAAACAGATCATTCGCAGGGTGCAGATGCTGGCGGGATTCCGGCGCTGCAAGACCGCGGCAGGCGGCCAGACTCAGGGCAGCGTCCGTGAGTGAGGCGTCCAGATAAGCGCCTGCCCCACCGGTTTGGCGACGCAGGAGCGCCGACACCACCGCAAGTGCCGCGAACAGACCGCCCGCCGTATCCGCCACTGGCACACCCAGCCGCCGTGGCGGCCCCTGCCAGTGCCCGGCACGGGCCAGTGCGCCACCGGCTGCCAGGTAGGTCAGGTCGTGCCCCGGCAGCTGCGCCCGTGTGCCGTCCTGACCAAAGCCCGACAGGGAGCAATAGATGATGTCCGGTCGCGCCTGGCGCAGGCTGTCGTAATCCACGGACAGGCGCTTCGCCACTCCGGGGCGAAAGCCTTCCAGTACCACGTCGAAGCCAGCCACCAGACGCTGCACCAGTTGTGTGGCGCCGGGGGCCTTAAGGTCAAGACACAGACTTTTCTTGCCGCGATTGTTCATGGCGAACAGTCCGTCCGGCAGGTGGCGGCCCGGATCGCCGCCCGGTGGTTCGAGCTTGACCACTTCGGCACCCAGTGCCAACAACTGGGCGCCCGCAAACGGACCGGGCAAAAAGGGCGCGAGTTCCAGAACCCGCACCCCGGCCAGCGGCGCGAACATCAGTACGACTTCGGCAAACCGAGCACGCGCTCGGCGATGTAGCACAACACCAGCTGCGGGCTGACCGGCGCCAGGCGGGTAATCATCACTTCACGCAAATAGCGCTCGACGTGATACTCCTTGGCGTAGCCAAAACCGCCGTGGGTCATCACGGCCTGTGTGCAGGCCTTGAAACCGGCTTCGCCGGCCAGGTATTTGGCGGCGTTGGCGTGGGCCCCGCAATCGAGGCCCTGATCGTAGCGATTCGCTGCCCTCAGAGTCACCAGATTGGCGGCTTCAAGCTCGGCCCAGCACTCGGCCAGGGGATGCTGGATTCCCTGGTTCTGACCGATCGGGCGCCCGAACACGACCCGCTCCTTGGCGTATTCGGTCGCCTTGCGCAGCGCTGCGCGGCCGATACCGACCGCCTCGGCGGCAATCAGCATGCGCTCCGGGTTCAGGCCGTGCAGCAGATAGCGAAAGCCGTGGCCTTCCTCGCCGATACGGTCAGCGACCGGAATTTCCAGGCCGTCGATGAACACCTGGTTGGAGTCGACGCACTTGCGGCCCATTTTCTCGATCTCGCGTACCTCGATCCGTTCCCGGTCGAGGTCGCAGTAGAACAAGGTCAGGCCGTCAATGGGCCGGGAGGTCTCCTCCAGCGGCGTGGTGCGGGCGATCAACAGCATTTTGTGGGCATGCTGAGCGTTGCTGGTCCACACCTTCTGGCCATGCACGATGTATTTGTCACCCTCGCGTCGGGCAAAGGTCTTCAGGTGTGTCGTATCGAGGCCGGTATTGGGTTCGGTAACGGCAAAACAGGCGCGTTGTTCGCCGCGGATCAACGATGGCAGAAAGCGCTGGCGCTGATCCTCGGTTCCGAATTTCACCACCACATTCGGGCCAAACAGATTCAGGTGAATCGCCGAGCAGCCGGACAGGCAGGCGCCTGACTCGGCGATGGTCTGCATCATCAATGCGGCTTCGGTGATGCCCAGGCCCGCGCCACCGTAGGTCTCGGGCATGGCAATGCCCAGCCAACCACCATCGGCCATGGCTTTGACGAAATCGAACGGAAACTGGCCATCGTGGTCGCGATCGAACCAGTAGCGGTCGTCAAACGGCGCGCATACCCGGGTGATCTGCTCGCAGATGGCCTGTTGCTCGGCCGTGAGTTCAAAGTCCACGCAATCTCTCCGGATTCAGTTTGATTGTTGAGGTCCGCTCGCTGGCACGGCGGGGGCAGGCTTGCGACGACCAACCAGGCCAAGGATGCCAGTGCCGACCTTGCGCAGCGCCCTGAATACCTTCGGCAGCAGCCAGGCCAGCAGCAGCAGGAATACCAGCAGCAACGTCAGAAACAGTCCAGGGTGGTTCAGCACCGCCCACAGGCCACCGAACACCAGGGCGTCTTCGGCAATCGACGCGGTCCAGTTCGAGAACGGCTCCGGTGAGGTATTGATCAGCAACCGGCCGCCGGCCTTGGTGACGTGCAGGGTCGTGGCAAGCCCGCCGCCCAGGATGCCCGCGGCGATCTGCAACGCCGGCGTGACCTCGCCGACCGCGCCGGCCGCCAGCAGCGCGCCAGCCGGAATGCGTATGAAAGTGTGTATCGCGTCCCAGCCACTGTCGACGCCTGGAGTCTTGTCGGCAAGGAACTCGACCGCGTACATCAGACCGGCAGCGCCGATCACCAGCGGGTTGGTCAAGACCTCGAGCGCAGGCGGTAGAGCCAGATCGCCGCTGGCCCCAGCCAGGCCCAGGACCAGCAACGCGGCATACAGATTGATACCGCTCGCCCAGCCAACTCCCAGCGTCAGTGCCAGGGTGCGTATCAGTTCCTGGTAGGTGTCCATGGCAGCCAGGTTAGCCAGTGAATGAGGCGGCCCAGTATCGCACGCGCCGATCGGGGCTCCTGTCGCTAAAGCTTTGCCCTGCGAACGCGGATATACGATCACGGCGACAGGTGGGTTGGGGCTATGCATGGGCTCACCTGGAAACAGCACGTGGGCGCGAGCATGGACGAACAAGACGAAATAATCGGCGAATTCCTGGTCGAAAGCCGGGAGAACCTCGACCACCTGGATCAGGATCTGGTGGCGATGGAGAGTGACCCGGGTTCGCGTGAGCGCCTCGGCCGGATTTTCCGTGCCATACATAGTTTCAAAGGCATGGCGGGTTTTCTTGCCTTGGGTACCTTGGAGCGCCTGGCACACAGCGGTGAGAATCTGCTCAGCCGTCTGCGAGAGGGTGAACTCGCCTACACCCCCGAGCGGGCGACCGTGTTACTGGAGATGGTGGACATCATCCGGAACATGCTGGTCAACATCGAAGCCACCAGCACCGAAGGCGACATCGATTGCAGCGCATTGATAGGCCGCCTGGCGGCTCTGACCGATGATGAGACGAGTGATCCGTCGCCTGCGGCCGATCCAGTCACCAGCTTCAAAAGCAGTGCTGTTGAAATACCGCCGACCGCTATCGCCCAGGAGCGACTGCCGCCCGACGAACAGGTCGAATCCGCTGAGGCCAAGTCCACCGGTCAGATACCCGCACTAGCAGACTCCGAGACGATGCCGGCATCGCCGGCAGACCAGGCCGGTGAGGCGGCGAAACCGGAAGCAGGGCGTACCAACACTGTGGCAGAGGCCAACGTGCGGGTCGACGTCCGCCTGTTGGATACGTTGATGACTTTGGTCGGCGAGCTGGTCCTCGCCCGCAACCAGATATTGCAACACCCGGTCGTGCGCAGCGAATCGGGCATTCAGACCGCCTCGCAACGGCTTGATCTGATCACCTCCGAGCTGCAGGAGGGGGTCATGAAAACCCGTATGCAGCCGATCGGTAACGCATGGGCCAAATTCCCGCGCGTGGTGCGGGATCTGTCGGTCACCTGCGGCAAACAGGTTCGCCTGCAAACCGAGGGGGCTGAGACTGAACTGGACCGCACCATTCTGGAAGCGATCAGGGATCCCCTGACGCACATCGTGCGTAATTCGGTCGACCACGGAATTGAAACGGCTGAAAAGCGCGTCGCCGCCGGCAAACCGGCCGTTGGCACCCTGACCCTGCGCGCTTACCACGCAGGCGGCAAGGTGGTGCTGGAGGTCGTCGATGATGGTGGCGGAATACATACCGAAAAAGTCAAGGCGCGGGCCCTGGAGCGAGGGCTTATCACGCCCGAACGCGCAGCGGTCATGTCCGAGGAGGACTTGCAAGCGTTGGTGTTTCTGCCTGGATTCTCCACCGTCGATGCGGTGTCGAACGTGTCAGGCCGGGGCGTTGGCATGGATGTCGTCAAGACCAACATCGAGAACATCGGCGGCAGCATCGAGATCGACAGCAAGCTAGGTGAAGGCACCTTGATCAAGATACGCATTCCGCTGACCCTGGCGATCGTGCCCGCGCTGATGGTGTCAAGCGGGCGGGAGCGTTACGCGATCCCGCAGGTTAACGTCCTGGAACTGGTTCGCCTGGAAGCTGAGGAGCTGTCGACCGAGGTCGAACACATTCACAGCGTGCCGGTATACCGGCTGCGCGGGGATCTGCTGCCGCTGGTATACCTGGACAAAATGCTGTGCCTCCCGGCGATCGAAAATGCCCCCAGCGCGTCCATCATCGTTGTGTTGCAGGCTGACGAACGCCCATTTGGCCTGGTCGTGGATCGCGTAAGCGATACCCAGGAAATTGTAGTCAAGCCACTCGGCCAGGAGATCAGGAACATCTCTGTTTTCGCGGGTTCCACCATTATGGGGGATGGCCGCGTAGCGTTGATTCTGGATGTCGCGGGCCTCGCCCAGGCCGCTGGTTTGACCTCTGCCCTGAGTGGCGGGATAACAAAGCGTGCGCAGGCTGAGACGGCGCTCGATCAGCGGCAAGGCCTGTTGCAGTTCGAAGCCCGCGGTGGGGCCCTGTTGGCCGTACCCCTGGTCGAGGTGGCGCGGCTGGAAGAAATCCGTCCCGAGCGCATTGAGGTCACTGCCGGGCAGCAAGTAATCCAGTATCGCGGCGGCATGCTGGCGCTGATCCGCCTTGATCAGCTGCCGGCGCCTGAAGGCGCGCCTTTGCAAGTGGTCGTGTATAGCGAGGGCTATGTTTCGATCGGATTTGTGGTCGAGCGAATCGTGGACATCGTGGAGCAGGACGTTCTGCTCGAACGCGAGTTGGAGCGCGACTGCTTGCGCGGCACAGCACTGATCGCCGGGCGGGTTACCGATCTGTTCGACATGGGCGCCGCGGTGCGGGCCGCCGGGATCGATCCGCACGAACGGCGCAAACAGGCTCGACTCAAAGAGGTCGCGTAATGGCTGGCCGGACCTCCTTATGCACGTTTTACGTGGCTGACTTGTTTCTCGGTGTCGACCTGCTGCGAGTACAGGAAGTCAACCAACACCTCGATCTCACGTATGTGCCGCTGGCTCCCAGCATGGTTCGCGGACTGATCAACTTGCGCGGCCAGATCGTGACTGTACTCGATCTGCGCGACCGCCTTGGCTTGCCACCGCGGGCGGAAGGCATGAAGCCCATGAGCGTCGTTCTGAGTCGCGAGCTTGGGGTGGTCAGTTTCCTGGTAGACGGCGTGGGCGATGTGATCGAGGCGGACCCGGATGACTTCGAGTCACCTCCACCTACGCTGGATGAGAGCATCCGGGGCTTTGTGCGGGCTGTGTGTAAGCAGCCGGATACGTTGCTGCTGATTCTGGACCCAGACCAGGTCATCGGCGGTAACGCCGATGCCGCCTGACCGCGGCGCCGCGTGAGCCATTTTGTACGATTGGTCCTTATTACAGGATAAGCAAGCAATGAAACTTCTACCCTCAAAGATGCCCGCCCTGTCTATCAGAGCTCGACTACTCTGGGTCGTCCTGTCCACATCCCTGATGGCAATAATTCTAGGGGGGAGCGGTTGGTGGCTATCGCGTGCCGCTGATCAGCGCATCGAGGACATCTACAGCAATCGCATTGAACCGGTACTGGCCTTATATCTGGTGACCGAGCAGTACCAGGTAGTCATTGTCAATGCGGTTCGAACGGCGCAAAGAACCGGCAATGAGTGGCTTGAGGCACGCCAGACCGTGAACGTGGCCCTGAATAACATCAGAGGGCCCTGGGAACAGTATCAAAGCCGCCCAAAGGCGCTGAAGGACGAGACTGATCTGGCAAACGATGTGGCTCAGGTGTTGGCGCAAGCCAATCAGTCCGTGGAGAGCCTGGTACAGATACTTGAGCGGCGTAACGCTGAGGAACTCGAAACGTATGCCCGCACCCGTATGCAGCAGGAGTTGGGCCCAGCGGTCGAAGCCCTCTCGATGCTGATCGATTTCCAGCGCGAACAGGCAGCTACGCTGTATGCCCGCAATGCAGCGATGTACCAGACGTCCCGTTTGGTGACAGGGACATTAATGCTAGCCACCCTGGTTATTGGCGGATGGGGGGTATTCACTACCCTGGGCGGTGTATCGCTGCCGCTCGCCCGTATTACGGCTGCGATGCGTGCTGTCGCCAAGGGTGAGATCGACGGGGCGGCGGTGGATCTGGACCGGCGTGACGAAATCGGTTCCCTGGCTCGGGCGCTTGAGGTCTTCAAGGAGAATCGCCGTCAAGCTGAAATGCTGCAGAATGAGCAACAGATCGAGCAGGCCGGCAAGGAGCAGCGGCGAGTCGCTATTGAGCGCTTCATCAGTGAGTTCGATACCTCGCTGGCCCAGGCGCTGAACACGCTGAACAGTTCCGCCGAGGAGCTGCGGGCGACCGCCCAGAGCATGAGTCAGACGGCTGAGTTTACCGACCTGCGTGCGGCTACCGTGGCCGCGGCTTCGGAGCAGGCGACCGCGAACGTCCAGACTTTGGCCGCAGCGGCGGAACAGCTGGCAACATCCATCGCCGAGATCGGTCGTCACGGTTCCCACTCGGCCGAAATTGCCACGCGTGCGCTCGAAAGCGCCGAGGTAACCAACGCCAAGGTGCAGAGCCTGGCCGATGCGGCGGGAAAGATTGGTGACGTGGTTACTCTGATCAATGGCATCGCTTCGCAAACCAACCTGTTAGCCCTGAATGCCACCATCGAAGCGGCTCGCGCCGGCGACGCTGGCAAAGGTTTCGCGGTGGTCGCTTCGGAGGTGAAGTCCCTGGCCAAGCAAACCGCTGAGGCGACCGAGGAAGTGGCGTCACAAATTGCCGCGATCCAGGCCGCCACACAGGAAGCGATCTCTTCCATCCAGGGCATCGGAAGCACCATTCGCGAACTCAATGACACCGCCAACGTGATTTCCCGCCAGGTGAAAGAGCAAGGTCAAGCGACCCAGGATATTGCCCGGAACATTGCGCAAACCGCTGCCGGGACCCAGGAGGTATCGCAAAACATTACCGAAGTGAGCAGCGCAGCCGCTGAAACGGGTGCAGCTGCTGGGCAATTGCTGGGGTCAGCTGATGAGCTGGCGCGCCAGGGGACGACGTTGCGCGATGAAGTGAATCGTTTTCTGGGCGAGCTGCGCGCGGCTTGATACCCCCGGTCAAGGCCTTGATTTTGGCAACCTCAGGCGAACACTTCGTGTACACGCAGATGAATCCGACACGGCGAGCGCCACGAGCGATCATGGACGAGCACGCTTCATACACCGGCCAGCTTGTCGCTCACTCTGGAAATGCTCCATCCGGTTTTAGCGCGACATGACTACAAAACGCATTCTGGTCGTGGACGACTCGGCGCTCATGCGCCGTTTGGTCAAGCACGCGGTCGAGAGTGATCCCGACCTGCGTGTGTGTGGCACCGCATTCAGCGGCGTCTCTGCGCTGGCACAGATTGAGCAGATGTCGCCTGACCTGATCACGCTGGACATCGAAATGCCGCAGATGGACGGTTTGGCGACGCTGTCCCACCTGCGTAAGCGCTGGCCACAGCTACCGGTGGTCATATGCAGCAGCCTGACGGAACGCGGTGCGTCGACGACGCTGGAAGCGTTATCGCGGGGCGCGGATGACTACATTCCCAAGCCAGCCTCGGGTTTGACGCTGGAGGGTAATCTGAAGCAGTTTGGAATCGACCTCACGCGCAAGATCCGCCCCCTGTTACGGTTGCCCGCCGCCGGCAGTGCGGACACACTGCCAACAGTCCCAACGCGACCGGCGCTGCCCGCGAGACAGCACACGATCCAAACGGACATAAGTCTGTTGGTTATCGGTTCGTCTACGGGCGGACCGAATGCGCTTGACGAGGTGCTGGCCCAGTTACCCGCGGACTTCCCGGTGCCGGTGCTGATTGCCCAGCACATGCCCCCGTTATTCACGCGCCTGCTCGCCGAGCGTCTCGACGCCCGCTGCCCGCTGCGCGTACGTGAGGGGATCGAAGGCAGTCCATTGACACCTGGCACCATCTGGCTCGCACCGGGTGACCACCATATGCGCGTTGTATGCGAAGCCGGAGTACCGACGTTGAGGCTTGATCAGAAACCACCCGTTAATTTTTGCCGTCCGGCTGTAGACGCCTTGCTGGAGTCGGCGGTTGAGTGCTACGGAGCAGGTGTGTTGGCGGTGATACTCACTGGCATGGGTAGGGACGGTTGTAACGGCTGTCGCACGCTATACGCTCAGGGTGGTTCCGTATACGCTCAGGACGAAGCCAGCTCGGTGGTGTGGGGGATGCCCGGAGCGGTGGTAAATGATGGGCTTGCAGAACGTGTGCTGCCTCTGTCGGAAATCGGTTCCGCGATTCTTTCGCGAGCCGCTAGGACCGCACACAGGGCCACTCGCTATGCCGTCTAGCGCACATGCTTTTGCCTACATCCGAGACCTTCTTTTCAGCCGCGTGGCCATCGTACTGGACGCGGAGAAGGATTATCTGATCGAGTCGCGTATGCAACCGCTACTGCGAAAATACAGTCTCGAGGACCTCGATGCTTTGGTCGTGCGCTTGAGGCAAGCTGCCGGTGACGACTTGTACATGGAAGTCGTGGATGCCCTTACCGTCAACGAAACGTATTTTTTTCGTGATCCTGACCTATTCGAAACGATGGTCAAGGTCGTGTTACCGAACCTCATGGAAGCCCGCAAAAAACAACGTCGTTTACAGATCTGGAGCGCAGCCTGCTCCACTGGACAGGAGCCCTACAGCCTGGCCATGAAAATTCGCGAGCAGTTGCCGGAACTTGCGAGTTGGCGTTTGCACCTGTTGGCGACAGATGTTTCGACAACGTGTCTGAGCCGAGCGAAAACGGGCGCATATCGAAAACACGAAGTTGAGCGTGGATTATCCGAGCAATATCTGGCGCAGCATTTTGCTCGTAACAGCGCTGACTATGAGCTGAATGAAGATATTCGAAATATGGTCGAATTTCGACAGATAAACTTAATTGGTGACTGGCCGGATAGCCTTGCGCCAGACCTGATATTGATGCGTAATGTGTTGATATACTTCAACTTGGAAACAAAAAAGAAAATACTGGAAAGGGCGCGCCAAATTATGGCGCCGGATGGATTTCTTATGCTGGGCACTGCGGAAACGACTCTGAATGTCGATCTCAATTTTGAGCGCACATATCCTGGCACCTACCGGCTCAAGAATGCCGGAACAGACGCACCTACAGGTACCGGCAATGAGTATCGACACAGTAGATATTGAAGCCTTGACACGCGAGACCTGGAGCTCGATGGTAGGCTTGGATTTGTTGGTTACCTCATTGATCGAAGTCCCGGAGCCAGGCATTAGCAGCCAGATCGAAATTCAGGGCGACGGAGAACTCGTCCTGCGTATTGACTGTAGCCTGTCGCTGGCTCAGCAGGCGACTGCCAATCTGGTTGATTTGCCTGTCGATGAGGTCGACCTGGGTCTGGTCATGGATACCGTCGGTGAGATGGCCAATATTTTGGGGGGCAACATAAAAGGCCTATGGCCGGGCGCCCTCAAACAGTCCTTGCCCCTGACCTGGGAGACCGAAACGACTGAGCCGATAATGCACGCATGGGCATTTGAGCAGGCCTTCGATTCGGCCGCAGGGAAATTATTGGTACGTATGACCAAACCTAATCAGGTGCAGTGACGACCTGCACAGGTAACTGCTTAATTGTGCGCTTTGACATGGTGGACGCTGAAAATGAGAATTTTACTGGTAGATGACAGCAAGGCTATGCGCATGATCGTCCGGCGCACACTGCGCCAGGCGGGTTACGATAAGCATGACTTGGAAGAGGCGGAAAACGGCCTTCAAGCGCTTGAGTTGATTCGGAAGTCTCCCCCGGACCTCGTGCTTTCTGACTGGAACATGCCACAGATGACGGGCTTGGAGCTCCTGGATGCGGTCCGAGCGGAAGGGCATAAAGTCATGTTCGGTTTCGTAACATCCGAAACCGCACCGGAGGTGCGTGATATGGCCCGTGAGCGAGGCGCTGCTTTCATGATTACCAAGCCATTTACTGAAGATACCTTTCGCCAGATTCTCGATCCGATTCTGACCTGAAGTTCAGCCTGGTTTTGTTTCAAGCGCTGCCGACGGCGCGATTACGCCACGGTACGCCTGCGCGTCGCAGACCAGCCTGAGGTAACTTCTTTTGAGCCAGTTTCTCCATATTTTTCGGGGGCGCCATGTCGAGTAAGGTCCTGCCCACCGCACAGGCGGTGGGTAAGTTAATTGCCTCTCTGGTGGGCAGAAACGCAACCGCTCAACCCACTCAGGCCTTCAAGCAAGTGCCCAAGGGCGCGGTCGTGGCCGTTTGTGTGGACGAAGCAAAAAAAACAGTGGCGATTATCGTGGCCGATGTCGCCGTGGCGGCGGCGGCCGGCGCCTCATTGGCAATGATTCCGGCCAGCGCTGCCCAGGATGCCGCACGTAACGGCATCCTGCCCCAGAATATCGCTGACAATTTTCGTGAAGTCGCCAACGTGATGACCAGCCTGTTCACCGCCGGCAGTGGGCGGGTGGTGCGGCTGGCCGAATTCGCGGTTGGCACGGTACCGGAGGAGGCCGGTCCGGTGCTAGCTGGTCCAGGTGGGCGCCTGGATCTTGAGATCGAGGTCCAGGGCTACGGCAAAGGTGTTCTCAGTCTCCTCGTCGTGTGATCATCAACCGACCCCAATGTGAACTATCGGAATCCATCCGTCTGTCAATCACAGATCAGAGCTTGGTCCGGATCGTTCAAAGCTACCGCTGATGAATGGAATTGCGCCTGACCGGCAACGCCATCATTTTTGATGTAGAGCTTTCCAATCCTCGTACGGCATGCCGTAAATGGCCTGGCGCGCGTCCTGGTCGGTGATTTCCACGCCCTGTTCACTGGCGGCCGACCGGTACCACTTGGACAGGCAATTGCGGCAGAACCCTGCCAGATTCATGAGGTCGATATTCTGTACCTCGGTGTGTTCGCCAAGATGCCGTAGCAACTGCCGAAATGCGGCAGCTTCTATTTTGGTCTGAATACTTTCATCCATAAGATCCGTCTCCAAGAGACTCTGAACAACACAAAAACCCCGCGACGCCGTATGCGCCGCGGGGTTCCAAGAAACTCAGGCGACTGAAGTTAGCGCGGACGGCGCGGGGGGCGTGCTTCCCTTTCCTGCGCTTCGTTGATGCGCAGCGCACGACCACCAAGATCGACGCCGTTCAGTCGCTGGATGGCAACTGCCGCCTCTGAAGGATCCATTTCGACGAAGCCGAATCCCCGTGGCCGACCCGTCTCGCGGTCATTGATTAGTTTTACGGAATGAACCGAGCCATGCTCCTCAAACAGGGTGCGCAACTCGTCTTCCGACACGGAAAAAGGCAGATTGCCAACATAAATCGAAGTCATATCCGAAAACCACTTCCAAAAACGAAACACGTCGAACCGGCGATGCGGGTCCGCACTGTCCCGGAGTCATTAAAACCGCTGTCCGTTGGCGTCCCGGCAGGTTCGGGAATTAAACTCAGCCGCCAGTCAGCGCGTTATAACCCGCTGATTTCGTCGCGACTTGCCAGCCAACTCAGGAAATCGGCCTGGCACCCGCAGCCAGAAATCATGGGCTTTCGCAAGCGTACGCGAAATTGGGCACACTGTACACGTAACGTAAAGATAAATTTTTCGCGGCATTTACCCGAGGGGGAAACAAGGCCCCGGCCTGGCTGATCCGACGTGGCGTCGTCGATCCTTGGCCTACAGCCAATAGCGCCGTATCCGATCCGTTCCCATTTAACCCAGTCCTGCATAGGAGACACGAGACATGAATGCTCCATCAGTATCCGACCTGCCCTTGCGTTGGCCAGCCGCGGGCGAGACGCGAGCACCCTACCGGCTATATACCGATGAGGCGATTTACGCGCAGGAACAGGAACGTATTTTTCGCGGTCCGGTGTGGAGCTTTCTCGGGCTGAATGCCGAATTGCCTCGGATCGGAGACTTCAAGGCGACGTTTGTTGGCGACACACCGGTGGTTCTGACACGCGACGGTGACGGCGCGCTGCACTGCTGGGTTAACCGTTGCGCTCATCGCGGCGCGCTGGTGTGCCGCGAGTTGCGCGGCAACGTGGGCGCAAACGGCACCCATACCTGCGTGTACCACCAGTGGGCCTACGACCCCGCTGGCAATCTGGTCGGCGTGCCATTCCGCAAGGGACTGGGCGGCAAGGGCGGCTATCCTGCCGA
This sequence comes from Immundisolibacter sp., assembly GCF_041601295.1. NCBI lineage: Bacteria > Pseudomonadati > Pseudomonadota > Gammaproteobacteria > Immundisolibacterales > Immundisolibacteraceae > Immundisolibacter > Immundisolibacter sp. Next base: position 674 of record NZ_JBFIII010000007.1, on the reverse strand, counting down.
TTTCGAGTTGGCCGGACATGGCTTGCAGAAGCTGCGGGTCGACACGATCGCCGAAATGATTTTTGGCAGTTTCGACCAGGCGGCGCCGCCGTTGCGGGAGTACCTGGGTAACGAACATTGCGGCAACATCGAGCGGGTGTTCGAGCGCCCGATCCGCGTCCTTGGCCATGCGCGGCAATATTTCAACGGCAACTGGAAGCTGTATGCCGAGAACTCGCGCGACAGCTACCACGGGGGTCTGCTCCATTTGTTCTACCCGACCTTCGGCATCTACCGGCAAGGCCAGCGCGGCTGGGTCCATCTGTCCAAAAACAAGCTCCATCAGTTGCTTCAGGTGTGCAAGCCAGCCGAGGACCAGAGCATCGAGCACTACCAGCAAGCCAGCTCTCGCAAGGCGCAAGCGGACGCGCAGCTGGAAGCGCCAGAGTTACTGCGCTGGGTTCCGGAACTGGGTGGCGAGATTTCACTGACCATCCAGTCCATATTCCCGAATGTCGTGGTGCAGCAGATTTCGAACACCCTAGCGGTGCGACAGATCCAGACCAAGGGGATCACGGCCACCGAGCTGGTCTGGACCTTCTATGGTTTTGCCGACGACGCGCCCGAGCTGACGGCGCATCGCCTGAAGCAGCACAACCTGGTCGGACCGGCCGGGTATATCTCAATGGAGGACG
>NZ_JBFIII010000006.1 GCF_041601295.1 Immundisolibacter sp. | reverse complement strand
CGTTGGCATGCGGATTGGCACCCATGCGCCGCACGCCGGTGGGCGCCAGCGCCACCAGTTCGCGGATGGGCGCGCCGAGTGGGTCGAACAACTCGTGCGGCCGGTAGCTGCGCAGCCATTGTTCGAGCAACCGCAGGTGCTCCGGGTTCTTCAGGTCACCGAACGGTACCTGGTGAGAGCGCCAGCTGCCCTCGGTCTTTTTACCGTCCACTTCCTTGGGGCCGGTCCAACCCTTCGGGGTCCGCAGGACGATCATCGGCCAACATGGGCGTTCGGCAACGCCACCGGCACGTGCGCGCTGCTGGATGGCGCGAATCTCGCCGACCACGGCATCGAGCGTGGCCGCCATGGCCTGATGCATGACCGCCGGGTCGTCGCCCTCGACAAAGTACGGCCGGTAGCCGTAGCCCACGAACAGGCTTTCGAGTTCCGCGCGCGGAACACGCGCCAGCAGTGCGGGGTTGGCGATCTTGTAGCCGTTCAGGTGCAGGATCGGCAGCACCGCGCCGTCAGTCGCCGGATTCAGGAATTTGTTCGAGTGCCAGGCGGCGGCCAGCGGGCCGGTTTCCGCCTCGCCATCGCCCACCACGCAGGCGACGATCAGGCCCGGGTTGTCGAAGGCGGCGCCGTAGGCGTGCGACAACGCGTACCCAAGCTCGCCACCCTCGTGGATCGAGCCAGGCGTCTCGGCGGTGACGTGGCTGCCGATGCCCCCCGGGAACGAGAACTGCCGAAACAGCTGTTGCATGCCCTCGCCGTCACGGGTCAGGTTCGGGTACAGCTCGCTGTAACTGCCTTCCAGCCAGGTGTTGGCGACCAGTGCCGGGCCGCCATGGCCGGGACCGGCAACGTACAACACATCAAGGTCGTTCCGGGTGATGACCCGGTTCAGATGCACGTAGATGAAGTTGAGCCCCGGCGCCGTGCCCCAATGACCGAGCAGCCGCGGCTTGACGTGTGCGAGCGTCAGTGGCTCGCGCAGCAGGGCGTTGTCGAGCAGGTAAATCTGCCCGACGGAAAGATAATTCGCCGCCCGCCACCAGGCATCGAGGTCGCGCAGCGCGGTGGCGTCGAGCGGTGCCTTGTCGGGTAAGCCTGGCGGTATGTCCTGAGTCGTCGGGTTCATGGCTGGATCTCCGTTTGTGCGGCCAGGCAGGCGCGAAGTTCGCGCGCGATCTGCAATTCCTCGTTCACCGGCACGACCCAGACGCCGACCCCGGCATCGGTCGTCGATATCCTGGCTTCGACGCCGCCAACGGCCGCGTTCGCTGCAGCATCGATCTGAATGCCGCACCACGCCATGTTTGCGCAGATCCGCTGACGAATGGAAGGCGCATGTTCGCCGATGCCACCACCGAAGACGATTGCCTCCACGCCTCCAAGGACCGCGATGTAGGCGCCAAGATACTTGCGTGCCCGGTGGCAAAAGGCGGTGATCGCGAGACCTGCGCCCGCGTGGCCCTGCGCTTCGAGTGCCAGCAACTCGCGCATGTCGGCGCTCGCGCCCGACAGGCCGAGCAAGCCGCTGTGGTGGTTCAGTGCGGTCTCCAGCCGAGCGGTCGACCAACCCTGCCCACCCAGATGAAGCAACACACCCGGATCGACATCGCCGGGACGGGTGGCCATCACTAAGCCCTCCAACGGCGTGAAACCCATGCTGGTCTCGACCGGTCGACCGTCCTGGATGGCCGCTATCGAACAACCATGGCCAAGTTGCAGCGTCACCACCCGGCCCGCGCCACTCACAGCGCGGCCACGTTGGTCCAGGTAACGATGCGCGATGCCATGAAAGCCGTAGCGGCGAATGCCAAACTCGCGCCTCCACTCGGCCGGCAGCGCATAGGCCATTACATGCTCGGGCAGCGCGTGAAAAAACGCCGTGTCGAACACTGCCACCGCCGGCACTTCGCCCAGTCGTCCGCGACACTCGCGGATCACCGCCAGGGCCGACGGGTTGTGCAGGGGCGCCAACCCGTTCAGTGAGTCAAGCCGCCCAAGCACTGCGTCGGTGACGCGCACCGGCGCACTGAAATGCTCGCCGCCATGCACGACACGGTGACCGACGGCCGATATCCCGGCCAGTAGATCGTGCCGTGCCAGCAGGCCCAGCACGGCCTGGGCCGCCTGCACGTGATCACGTGCTGCCAGCGGCTCGCGCCGTTGCTGGCCGCGGCAGGTCCAGTCCAGCGTCGCCTGTGTACCGAAGTCGCTGACCGTCCCGTGCGCCATCGCGACGGGTTCTTCAGGTAACTCAAACAGCCCGAACTTGAGCGACGAGCTGCCGCAGTTGAAAACCAGAACCGGCCTGGAACTGGCCATGGCGTTTGCTTCGCCGGTTCGGGCGCTCATCAGTCACCGCCCCCGGACCGTAGCAACCCGAAGACGGTGGCCGACCGGGCCGGGGCGCGTCCTACGAACCCGCCAGCCACATGTAGCCCAGGACACCCACGGCAATGCCAAGGCCCAGACCGAGGACAAAAATCAGGACCGGTCGGCGTGCCGTGGCCGGTGCCTTTGATGCGGTCTTGCGGCTGGCCGGCCGAGGCGCGCGTGGAGTCGGCGCGGCAGGAATACCGCCCGGCAGTACCACCGCAACCGCGCACGGACCTTTTTCTCCGGTCTGCGCCTGAAACTCGACCTCCAGATCAGGTCGAAGCAGCTCCTTGTCGCCGGTGAAATCGGTGTAATGGAAAAAATACTCGGTGCCTTGATCGCCTTCGATGAAACCAAAGCCCTTACGGAAATAAAAACGTTTTACGGTGCCTTTCATTGAGCTGCGCTGAAAAGTTGAGTGGCTACGCAGGAATCGCTCCCATGAGGAGAATGCGCAGGTTTAAGAGGGTGGCCGGGAGCACGCGACGGGTCGTTATGAGACCGTGATCCTGACCATGTCGCCGGGCGCCCTGGCCGCCCGCCCATCAATACCCGTTGCGGGTGAGGGGCGCCGAGCATTATAGCCGGGCTGACCCGGCGCCGCCCGCGGCGGCCGCTCAGACGTCTGAGCGGCCTGAAATCGACATGCCGGGGGCCCCTGGGATTGCTGCCGGATCATGCTGCAGTGGCACCGCGCGCAGCAGGCGCCAGGCCAGCAGAACCTGCACCGCTGCCACCAGCAGGCTTGCCGCGTACACCGCCGACACGGCCCGCTGCACCACAACGGCGTCCACCTGGGCGCTCAATCCCGCCAGATTTGCGATAACCCCTGCCAGGGCGGAACCAAACGCGATACCCAGGGTGCGCACCGTGGGAATGCTGCCGGCGGTAATGCTCTCCTCGCCAGCGCTGGCCTGATGCATGGTGAAGGCGATCAGGTGGATGCTGAGCATGCCCACCCCAAACCCGAGCATGGTCAGGCACACGCCAACCGCCATCGCGGGCAGATGGCCCATACCCGCCAGCAGCACGCCGGTCATGGCAAACATCAGCAGCGGTCCGCCAACGATGGCGCGCCGTTCGGCAGCGCCATGCCAGCGCGCGGTGGTCAGCGACGCGGTGGTCCAGCCCACCGCCAGCAGGCTGGCGAAATAACCGGCGTGAAGCGGGCGCAAGTCATAGGCCTGCTGCATCAGCAGGGGCACGAACACCGTAATGCTGGTATGCACAATGGACGAGGCAACGAACAGCCCATAGGCCAGGCCCACCGCCGACCGCAACGACGCCGCCCGGCGCGGAAACAGCCGCTCGCTGCTGCGCCGGTCCAGCGCGAACGCATGCGCCACCATCATCAAGGCAAGCGCCAGAATAGCCAGGCGTAGCGCCTCGCCGGCGGCCTGCCCGGCGCCAGCCACGCACAGCACCCCGCCACCGAGCAGCATTACACGACCGATGGGAAACGGCTGACCGGACCTGGGTGCAAGCGTCCGCGGCAGGTGGCGGGCGGCCAGAATCGTGAACAGTGCAATGATCGGCACATTCACCCCGAAGGCACCGCGCCACCAGCCGGCTTCGGCAAACATGCCGCCCAATGCCGGCCCCAACAGCGCGGCGGCGGCCCACATACTGGAGATCGACGCCAGCATCAGCTTGCGCAGCTGGGCTGTATATAGCTCGCTGACCAGCGCCATCGACTGCGCCACGATGAGCCCACCCCCCAGGCCTTGCACGCCACGGGTGACGAGCAACCACCCCATGCCCGGCGTCAGGGCACAACCGAGCGAGCCCAGCAGGAACAGGCCGCCTGCAATTACATAGGCACGCCGCGGCCCGTGTGCGGCGCGCAGCGGACCACTGCTGGCGGCGCCGACGATGGAGCCGACCATGTACAGCATCGACACCCAGGCGTAGAAACGCAGGCCGCCGATGTCCGCCACCACGGTCGGCATGACGCTGGCGACCAGGAACACGTCCATTGCGTGCAGGGCGATGCCAAGACTCAGCGTGACCGTGACCGGCCCCCGCCCGCCGCGCAGCAGATCGACAAAACCAGCCATCAAGGATGGCCGTCAGATACAGCGGGCGAGGCCGCCGTCCACTTGCACGATGGTTCCGGTGACGTAACTGGCAGCAGCGGAGCACAGGAACACCGCCACGCTGGCGATCTCCGCGGGTTCGGCGGCACGGCGCAGTGGCACGTGGGCCAGCTGTTCGGCCTCCAGTTGCGACACCGACAAGCCGCGCTCGGCCGACTGGCGCTGCATCAGACTGAGCCAGCGGGCGGTGCGCACCGGGCCCGGATTGATGGCATTGACCAGGATGCCGTGCGGCGCGCCCTCGTCGCCAAGCGCCTTGGTCAGGTTCATCAGACCCGCGTTAGCCGCGCCACCGGCCAGGTAGCCGGCAGACGGCTGACGACCGGCCCCGCCAATGATGTTCAGCACCCGCCCGCCACCGCGGGCTACCAGCAGCGGCCAGACCGCGCGTGTCAGGCGCACGTAACCCCAGAACTTGAGCGCAAAATCCTCCTGCCACTCCAGTTCGGTCTTGCTCAGCAGTGATCCGGCGCGGATAGAACCGGCGTTGTTTATCAGCACATCCAGCACGCCGAAGCGCGCCTGATGCGCGGCCACCAAAGTCGCGATTCCGGCCTCGGTGGCCAGATCGGCGGGCACCGCCAGCACCGCGTTCCCGTGGCGCTGCTCCAGGTCTGATGCCCATGCACGCAGCGGCGCCTCGCGGCGGACACACAGTGTCAACTGCACGCCCTCGGCGGCGAGCGCCTCAGCGGTGGCCTTGCCGATGCCCTCGCTGGCTCCGGTAACGATGGCAATCTTGCCGCTTAGCGCGAGTTCCACGGTCTGGCTCCTCCTTAATGATTGAGCGCAGTGTATCGGCAGGCGGCGTGATAATGGTTTGCAACCCGCCGCTGTGCAGAGTCCCCCATGAGCCGCGCTCTCGACTACCTGACCCAAGCCCGCCCGGATGCCATGCAGCCCTATTTCGCCTTTTTGAAGGCAGCCGGGCGGCGGCTGGACCCCAAGACCCGGGCGCTGATTTCCCTGATCAGCAAAGTGCATGCACAGACCGAACGCGGTTTTCGCCAGTACCTGACGCGCGCGCTACGCAGCGGCGCCAGCGCCGACGAAGTGCTCGACGCATTGCTGATGGCATTTCCGATGCTGGGCCTCACCCGCGTGGTGTGGGCAATCGATCAACTGCTGGCTCTGGACCTGCCGGAGTTTCGCCTGAGTGCGCTCGGGGCGACCGCCGACTGGCATGCGCTACTGCCGATGGACGAGCTCCCGGCGCGCGGCACCCTACGCCGCGAGGTGCGGGGCCGCGCCGTATTCATCCACCGTCAGGCCGACACGCTGATGGTGTACGACGCGCGCTGCCCGCATCAAAGCACCGACGTCCCGGAACTGGCCATCCAGGGTGAACGCCTGACCTGCCCGGGGCACGGCTGGGTGTTCGACCTGAACAGCGGCGCCTGCATCGAAAAAGGCAAGCGACCACTGCTGGCGCTGGCCCACAAAGTGGAAGACGGCCAGCTATGGGCGTTCTGGTGAACCTTTGTCGGCTGCTACCGGTGGCGCTGCTATTCGGCCTGGCGGGCTGCGCGCCGTTACTCACAACCCTGACGCCCGGACCAGCCGCGGTTACCCGCGGCGTGGCATTCGACCCGGACACCGGTCTGAGGCTCGACGTGTATGCCCCGCCACAGGCGAAAGACGCGCCCGTGGTGGTGTTCTTTTACGGGGGGCGCTGGCAGGACGGCTCACGCCGCCACTACGGCTTCATCGGCAAAGCGCTGGCAAGCCGGGGCGTGGTGGTCATGGTGCCGGACTACAGGGTGTACCCGACGGTGCGTTTCCCGGCGTTTCTGGACGACTGCGCACGGGCGGTGGTGTGGGCCCACGAGCACGCGGCACAGTTCGGCGGCGACGCCGGAAAACTCGTGCTGATGGGCCATTCCGCCGGCGCCTATAACGCCGCCATGCTGGCGCTTGATGCCGACCTACTGGCAAAGGCTGGCGGTTCGCGGCAGTGGCTGCGCGGCATGATCGGGTTCGGCGGGCCTTACGATTTTTTGCCCATCACCGACCCGATTCTGCGCCAGGTGTTCGGGCCGACCGAGCAGTGGCCAGGCACGCAACCGGTCAACTTTGCCAGCGCGGGCGCGCCACCGCTGCTGCTGCTGCACGGCGCGGACGACACAACCGTGCGGCCGCGAAACAGCGAGTCGCTGGCGGCGCAGGTCAACGCCCAGGGCGGCACCGCCACCAGCGTGTTGTTCCCGGACCTGGGCCACGTGTGGCCGCTGGTTGCACTGGCCGGCCCCCTGCGCTGGCGCGCCAATGCACTCGACCAGGTCGATGCCTTTGTGCGACAGGTCACCGCCGCGCCCGAGCACGGCGGCTGAGGAAACGTTGACCTGTTCCGCTTGCCATGAATGCCGGGCTTGGCCAGCCGTGATTCAGACGATGCCGGTCACAGCCCGAGTTTTTGCCTGATCAGCTGGTTGACCTGCGCCGGATTGGCCTTGCCGGCGGTGGTTTTCATTACCTGCCCGACCAGGAAGCCGAGCACCTTGTCCTTGCCGGACAGGAGCTGCTCAACCTGCTCCGGGTTGGCCGCCAACACCCCGGCGACCGCCGATTCGATGGCCCCGCTGTCGGTGAGTTGCCGCAAGCCCCGGGCATCGATGATGCGATCGGCGTCACCCTCCCCCAGCCACATGGCGGCAAACACGTCCTTGGCCATCTTGCCGGACAGGGTGTTGTCGCTGATGCGGCGCAGCAGTCCGGCCAAGGCGGCCGTGCCGATGGGCGCCGCGCTGATGGGTAGGTCGTCGCGATTCAGCGCGGCAGCGAGTTCGCCGTTGATCCAGTTGGCGGCAAGCTTGGCGTCAACACCGTTCGCGAGCACCGCCTCGAAGTAATCGGCCAGTTCCCGCTCGGCGGTCAGCAGGTCGGCGTCGTAGCTGGACAGGCCATGCTGGTCCATGAAGCGCTGGTGTTTGGCGGCCGGCAGCTCCGGCAAAGCGGCACGAAGCTCGTCCAGCCAGGCGGCTGACACCTCTACCGGCAACAGGTCGGGATCGGGGAAATAGCGGTAATCGTTGGCTTCTTCCTTGCCGCGCATGGCACGGGTTTCGTTGCGATCGGCATCGTAAAGGCGGGTTTCCTGGACGACCCGGCCGCCGCTTTCCAGCCGCTCAATCTGACGTTCGATTTCGACGTTGATGGCGCGCTCGACGAAGCGGAAGGAGTTGATGTTCTTGATCTCGGCGCGGGTACCCAGCTTGCTGTCGCCCACCTGGCGCACCGACACATTGGCGTCGCAGCGAAACGAGCCTTCCTGCATGTTGGCATCGGAGATTTCCAGATACCGCACCAGGGCGTGCAGTTTTTTAAGGTAGGCCACCGCCTCGGCGGCGCTGGACAGTTCCGGCTCGGACACAATCTCGATCAGCGGCGTACCGGCGCGATTGAGGTCGATGCCGGTCTGGCCCTGGAAGTCCTCGTGCAGGGACTTGCCGGCGTCCTCCTCGAGGTGCGCGCGGGTGATGCGGATACGCTTGACGGTGCCGTCCGGCAGGCCGATGTCCAGCTGGCCACCGGCAACGATCGGCAGCTCGTACTGGCTGATCTGGTAGCCCTTGGGCAGATCCGGGTAGAAGTAGTTCTTGCGCGCGAACACCGAGCGGGGCGTGATCTGGGCGCCGATCGCCAGACCGAACGTGACCGCCATGGCCACCGCCTCGCGGTTGAGCACCGGCAGCACCCCCGGCAGGGCCAGATCGACGGCGCAAGCCTGCGTGTTAGGCGGCGCGCCAAACTCGGTCAACGCGCCGGAGAACAGCTTGCTACGCGTGGCAAGCTGGCAGTGGACTTCAAGGCCGATGACAGTTTCCCAGGTCATCGGCTCAGGCCTCCGGCGGGCGGCGCAGGTGCCAGTCGGTGACCTGCTGGTAGCGGTGCGCCACATTCAACAAGGACGCTTCGTCGAAGTCGCGGCCGATCAGTTGCAGCCCCACCGGCAACCCCTGCACCAGTCCACAGGGCACGGACAGTCCGGGTAGGCCGGCCAGATTGACGGCCAGCGTGTAAATGTCCGACAGGTACATGGCCACCGGGTCGTTACTTCTCTCGCCCAGCCGGAACGCCGGGCCGGGCACGGTGGGGCCGGCAATCACATCCACCTGCCCGAAAGCCTCCAGGAAGTCGTTGCGTATCAGCCGGCGCACCCGCTGCGCCTTGAGGTAATAGGCGTCGTAATAGCCGGCCGAAAGCACATAGGTGCCGATCAGAATACGCCGCTTGACCTCGGCGCCAAATCCTTCGCTGCGGCTGCGTTGATACAAGTCCTGCAGGTCTGCCGGATTGTCGCAGCGGTAGCCATAGCGCACACCGTCGTAGCGGGCGAGATTGGACGATGCCTCGGCTGGCGCGACCACGTAATACGCCGGGACTGATAAGTGCGTATGTGGCAGGCTGATGTCGACCAATGTGGCCCCGAGCCGCTCCAGTTCTGCCAGCGCAGCCCGCACGGCGTCGCCCACGGCGGGGTCGAGGCCGGCGTCGAAATACTCTCGCGGCAAACCGATGCGAAGACCTTGCAGCGATACGCCAAGCGCGGCCGTGTAATCCGGCACCTCGCGCTCGATACTGGTCGAATCGCGCGGGTCGAAACCGGCCATCGCCTGCAGCAGCAGCGCCAGATCCTGTGCACTGCGTGCCATGGGGCCGCCCTGATCCAGGGAGGACGCGAATGCAATCATGCCGTAGCGGGAGACCCGGCCATAAGTGGGCTTCAGGCCACAAATGCCGGTCAGCGCCGCTGGCTGGCGGATGGAGCCGCCGGTATCGGTGCCCGTCGCCGCAGCGCACAGCCCCGCCGCTACCGCCGCGGCCGAACCGCCGCTGCTGCCGCCGGGCACGCGCTGGCTATCCCATGGATTGCGCACCGGGCCGTAGAACGAGGTCTCGTTGGACGAACCCATGGCGAACTCGTCCATATTGGTCTTACCCAGCACCACGGCACCGGCGGCGGCCAGACGCATCACCACAGTCGCGTCATAGGGCGCGATGAAGTTGTCCAGCATCCGCGAGGCGCAACTGGTGCGCACGCCGTCGGTGCAAAAAATGTCCTTATGGGCAATCGGGATGCCGGTCAGCGGACCTGCACTGCCGTCGGCAAGCGCGGCGTCGGCCGCCCGCGCACCGTCCAGTGCGGCCTGTTCGGTCACTGTCAGGTAGGCATTGAGCATGCCGTTTCTGGCGACGATCCGTGTCAGATAGGCCGTCACCAGTTCATTGGCCGAATAATCACCTCGACGCAAGGCGGCCGCCTGCTGGCTTATGGTGTCATCAAGCATTGGCAAAAGCCGTCTGAAAACGCTGGCGGCGGTGTAAACTTTGCGTCATTCGATGACCTTTGGCACCAGATACAGGCCGTCCTGCACCAACGGGGCACCGGCCTGAAAATGACGCCGCTGGTCTGTTTCAGTTACCGCGTCAGGGCGCAGGCGCTGGCTGGCATCGACGGGATGGGCGAGCGGTAACACCTGCGAGGTATCGACGCTGTTCATGCGTTCCACCAGTGCCAGTATGGCGTTCAATTCCGCCGCATATACCGGCAACTGCTCTGCGGGTACCCAGATACGAGCCAGATGTGCCGCTTTGCGGACCTCATCGTTACTAATCGACACCTGCTTCCTCACCGTCGGTTGTGATCGTGCCGGGCCATTGCTAGATTGCGCCGCGACAGTACTTTTATCGCCTTGCCAACACCTTAAGGCTTGCCGGACCCACTAAATGTTCAAAAAACTGTTTGGGCTTTTCTCGAGCGATCTCGCCATCGACCTTGGCACCGCCAACACCCTGATCTCGGTCCGTGGGCGCGGCATCGTGCTGCAGGAGCCATCGGTGGTGGCCATCCGCCATGGCGCCAGCACCAACGGGCGCAAGGTGATTCAGGCGGTTGGCATCGAGGCCAAGCGCATGCTGGGCCGCACGCCGGGCAACATTACCGCCATCCGGCCGCTGAAAGACGGCGTAATCGCCGACTTCTACGTCACCGAGAAGATGTTGCAGCACTTCATTCGCAAAGCGCATGAGCGCGGTTTCTTTCGTCCCAGCCCGCGGGTGGTGGTGGGGGTACCGTGCGGTTCGACGCAGGTCGAGCGGCGCGCCATCCGCGAATCGGCGCTCGGCGCCGGGGCCCGGGAAGTATATCTAATCGAGGAACCCATGGCCGCTGCCATCGGCGCCGGATTGCCGGTGAGCGAGGCTACCGGCTCGATGATCATCGACATCGGGGGTGGCACCACCGAAATCGCCGTGATCTCCCTGAACGGCCTGGTCTATTCCGAATCGGTACGCATCGGCGGTGACCGCTTCGATGAGGCCATCATCAACTACGTACGGCGTAATTACGGCACCTTGATCGGCGAGACGACCGCCGAGACCATCAAGCACCAGATCGGATCCGCCTACCCGGGCGACGAGGTGCGTGAAATTCAGGTCAACGGCCGCAACCTGGCCGAGGGCGTGCCGCGCGCGTTCACGCTCAACAGTAACGAGGTGCTCGAAGCGCTGCAGGATCCGCTCCACGGCATCATCGCCGGGCTGCGCAAGGCCCTGGAGCAGATTCCGCCAGAGCTTTCATCGGACGTCGCCGAACGGGGCATGGTGTTGACCGGTGGCGGTGCACTGCTGCGCGGTATCGACAAGCTGTTTGCCGAAGAAACCGGTCTGCCGGTGGTGATCGCGGACGAGCCCATGCTGTGCGTGGCCCGCGGCGGCGAGATGGCGCTCGACTTCATCGACCAGGTGACCGACATCTTCGACGAGGAGTGAGCCGGCGCCGCGCTGGCGGCCTGGCCGCGTTGCTATCCGTGCCCCATGCCTAGTCTGTTCCGGCGCCGACCCTCGCTGGCCTTGCGTGTGCTTTTGGCGGCGCTGGCAGCGTTGCTGCTGCTGTTCGTCGACCAGCGTGGAGCAGCCCTGGAGCCACTGCGCGGGGTGGCCCTGACCCTCCTGCACCCGCTACAGCAAGCTGTGGATCTGCCCTTTCGAGCCTGGTCCTGGGGCGCTGACGGCTTGCGCGAGAGGCAAGCCCTGCGCGAGGAAATTCTGGCCTTGCGCGAGGATCGACGCTACCTGCGCCTGCAAGTACAGACGCTGGCCGCGGTGCAAGCCGAGAACCAGCGGCTGCGCGCGCTGGTCGATTCCGTGGTGCGAACGCCACAACCATTGCGGGTTTTGATCGCAAGTACCGTCCGGGTCAGCCTTGACCCCTACGTCGGTCAGGTGCAGGTCGACAAAGGCCTGATGCACGGGGTGTTCATAGGTCAACCGGTACTCGACGCCGACGGCGTGATCGGTCAGGTACTGCATGTCGCTGCGCAGACCAGTCAGGTACTGCTGATCACGGATGCCCGCCACGCGATTCCGGTCAAATCCATACGCAGCGGCGTGCGCGCCATCGCGTCGGGCCGCGGCCCCCCAGGTGCACTCGACCTGCCCTTTCTGCCCAACCACGTGGATATTGAAGTCGGCGATGTGTTGGTCACATCCGGTCTGGACGATGTATTCCCGCCGAACCTGCCGGTCGCCATGGTCAGTACCATCAATCGTATCGGCGAAGGCGAATTCGCCGAAGTGCAGGCGACGCCTAGCGGGCATCTGGACCGTATTCAGGAGGTGCTGCTGGTGTGGCCACCGGAAGCCGCGGTGGAACCTCCGGTTGACCCAAGCGCCGGGCCTGCCGACTCACCGGTCCAATGAGTGCCGCAGCCGCCCAGCCCGGACCCCTGGCGGTCGTCCTCAGCGTGGTGGCGGCCTGCCTGTTAACAATGGCCCCAGTGCCGGCCTGGGCCACCCACTGGCAGCCACCCTGGCTGGCCCTGGTACTTGCCTATTGGTGCCTCGCGCAACCCGACCAGGTGGGCATCAGCGTGGGCTTCACACTCGGACTGCTGCATGACGTGCTGACCGGAACGCCGCTGGGCCAGCACGCCCTGGCCCTGTCGGTGCTTGCCGCCATCGTGCTGTGGGTGCACCAGCGTATTCGCGTGCTGCCGCTTCCCCAGCAAGCGCTGCTCCTGGTGCCGGCGCTGGCCCTGCATCAGGCCTTGCTGGCGCTGGTCACTGGCAGCGGCGGCCGGCCTTTGGCAATGACCATGCTGCTGCCGGCACTCAGTGGCGCGTTGGTGTGGCCATGGCTCTTTCTGACTTTGCGCGATCTGCGCCGCGGCAGCCGTTTCTAGGACCATGCCCCGCCAGCGCCAAACCATCAAGGATCCCGCGGCGGAGCTACGCCTGTTCCGTAAACGGGTAGTTCTGGTGCTTGCACTGATGGCCCTGATCGGTGGATTGCTTGTGGCGCGCCTGGCCTGGCTGCAAGTGGTACAGCACGACCGCTACGCCACTGCGTCTCATAACAACAGCATTCGGGCCGAGGTAATCGCCCCCGCACGCGGCATCATTACCGACCGCAACGGCACGCTGCTGGCAGAGAACGTATCGAGCTTCAGCCTCTACCTGACCCCAGAGAACGTACCGGATCTGGATGCCACGCTACGGGGGCTGGAAGCGTTGGTCAGCCTGCGCCCGGCCGATCTCGAGCGCCTTGCCCAGTTACGGCGCAGTCGGCCGCGCTTCGAGGCTCTGGTGTTGCGTCGCTATCTGGACGAAAGCGAGGCCGCCCGTTTCGCGGTACATCGACACAATTTCCCCGGGGTCGAGTTGCGTGGCGATCTGTCCCGCCATTACCCCCACGGCCCACTCACCGCGCACGTGGTCGGCTACGTTGGACGGGTCAATGAAACAGAACTGGTGCAGGCCAGTGCCGAACAACGCGCCACCGACAGTATCGGCAAGTCCGGCGTGGAGAAATCCTACGACGCCGAATTACAAGGCCGGGTCGGCTATCAAGAGGTGGAAGTGGACGCCCAGGGACGGCGACTGCGGATACTCAACCGCAGCCGCGCTCAACCCGGTACCCCGCTGCGCCTGAATCTTGACCTTGACCTGCAACTGGCCGCCAAGACCGCATTGGCGGGCCGTGCCGGTGCCGTGGTGGCCCTCGACCCCCGTGACGGGCAAGTTCTGGCGATGGTCAGTGAGCCCACCTTCGACCCCAACCTGTTTGTGGGTGGTATCAGCGTGGAAGACTACCAGCGCCTGCTGACCAACCCGGACCGGCCACTCATGGACCGGGCATTGCGCGGCCTGTACCCGCCCGGATCCACGATCAAGCCGCTGATGGCGCTGGCCGGACTTACCAGCAACACTGTCAGGCCAACGGACCACGTCTGGTGTCCAGGCTGGTACCGGCTAGGCAACTCGCCGCGTCGCTACCGCTGCTGGAAGCGCGAGGGGCACGGCCAGGTCGACATGCACCGGGCCGTACCGCAGTCCTGCGACGTGTATTTTTACGACCTGGCACGCAGGCTGGGCATCGATCGCATGCACGACTCGCTCAGCCGCTTCGGCCTGGGTGCGCTGACCGGCATCGATCTGCCGGGCGAGTTGGCCGGGGTGCTGCCGTCACGAGCCTGGAAACGCAGGGTCCGCAAGGAAATCTGGTACCCGGGCGAAACGCTCAGTGCCGGCATCGGTCAGGGTTACAACACCGCCACCACACTGCAACTGGCGATGGCCACTGCACTGGTGGCAAGTCGCGGCACAACCCCCACGCCGCGGCTGGTGCCACCGCCCCTTGGCCTGCCGGTCTCAGCAGCGGAACACCCACCCGTAGCCAGTGCCCAGCAGTGGCAAACGGTGAGCGATGGCATGCACGCCGTGGTGTCACCCGGCGGTACCGCTTACCGGGCCCTGCAGGACGCGCCTTATAGCGCGGCCGGAAAAACCGGGACGGCACAGGTGTTCGGCCTGAGTCAGCGCGCCGACGATCGCGGTCGCGATGTTGCCAAACACCTGCTTGACCATGCGCTGTTCATCGCTTATGCGCCGTTTGAGGCGCCACGAATTGCGCTCGCCGTACTGGTGGAAAACGGCGTCTCCGGCAGTGGCACCGCCGCGCCGGTCGCCCGTTTGGTGCTGGATGCGTGGCTGCTAGGCGAGGGTGACCGGTGATCGGCTGGTCCGCACCATGGCGGCGAGTGGATATTGACTGGCCCCTGCTGACCGGTCTGATCGGCCTGTGTGGCGTTGGCCTGCTGCTGGCGTACAGCGCCAGCGGTGGTGATGCGCGCGCCCTGCATAGCCAGGGCGCGCGGATTCTGATCAGCCTGCTGTTGCTGGGGGTGGTGAGCCAGGTGCCGGCAGTCTGGCTGCACCGCCTGGCGGCGCCTGCCTATCTGCTGACCGTGCTGCTGCTGGTGCTGGTGGACGCGATCGGCGCCATCGGTCAGGGCGCGCAGCGCTGGCTGGAGCTTGGACCACTGCGATTCCAGCCGTCGGAACTGGCCAAACTGGCGGTGCCCATGATGGTGGCCCGTTACCTGAGCGATCGTCCCCTGCCACCGACACTGCGAGACGTCGCGGCCAGCGCCGCGCTTGCACTGCTGCCGGTGGTGCTCATCGCCGCCCAACCGGATCTTGGCACGGCACTGCTGGTGACCGCAGCCGGCATGTCAGTGTTGTTCCTGGCGGGCCTGGGCTGGCGCCTGATCGGTCTTTTTGGGGCGCTGGCCGCGGCCACGGCGCCTTTGCTGTGGTTCTACGGCATGCGCGACTACCAGCGGCAACGGGTACTGACCTTGTTCGACCCCGAGCGCGACCCGCTGGGCAGCGGTTATCACATCATTCAGTCCAAGATCGCCATCGGTTCGGGCGGCTTTTACGGCAAGGGCTGGCTTGAAGGTACACAGACCCGCCTGCATTTTCTGCCCGAAAGCGCCACCGATTTTGTGTTTGCCGTGTTCGGCGAGGAGTTCGGATTATTGGGCGCCATCGGCCTGTTGTTGCTCTACGGCTTTATCATTGGCCGTGCCATGCATATCGCCAGCCAGGCCAGCGACGGTTACGGGCGCCTGCTCGGGGGCGGACTGGTATGCACTTTCTTTGTTTACGTCTTGGTCAATATCGGTATGGTCAGCGGCATTCTTCCCGTGGTCGGGGTGCCCCTGCCGCTAGTCAGTTACGGAGGCACATCCATGGTGACGTTAATGCTCGGCTTTGGCATGCTCATGAGCATCCGCGGCCACCGCAAGCTGTGGCCGGCATGAGCCGCCTGCTGGGGCTGTTGCTGGCGACCGCGTTAACGGCGCCGGCGTCGGCAATGTCACTGGCCGACCATCCGCCGCTGCGCGAACTGGTCGACCGCCTGGTGCAAAAGGATGGTTTCGACCGCGCCTCGGTCGAGCGGACGTTGGCCGCCGCCAGCTACCAGCAGAGCATCGTCGATGCCATCAGCCGGCCAGCCGAGAAAATGCCCTGGCATCGCTACCGGCCGATTTTTCTCACCCAACAGCGTATCGACGGCGGGGTGGAATTCTGGCAACAGCATGCCGAGTTGCTGGCACGCGCCGAACGCGACTTCGGCGTTCCGGCCGCGGTAATCACCGCCATCATCGGTGTCGAAACCCGCTATGGCGCCATCACCGGCCGCTACAAGGCGCTTGACGCACTCGCCACGCTGGCGGTCGCAGGCCTGTCCCGCAGCGGTTTTTTCGCCGGCGAGCTGCGCGAGTTGCTACTGCTGGGACGGGACGAGCACCTTGACCCGCTCACCTTGACCAGTTCGTACGCCGGGGCGCTCGGTCTGCCGCAGTTCATCCCGTCGAGCTATCGCGCTTATGCGATCGATTTTGACCAGGATGGTCGTCGGGATCTGCTCAGCAGTCCGGCTGATGCCATCGGCAGTGTCGCCAACTACCTGCATCGCCACGGCTGGCAACCCGGACAAGCGATCAGTGCCCGGGCGACGGTGACACCGGCGGGCGCGGCACTTGCCAATGGCGACCTGCTGCCGCGGCATACCCTGGAGGCGCTGCGCCAGGGCGGGGTCAGTGTGCTTGGCGACGATTTCGAGGTGCAACCCAATGGCCCGGCCAGCGCCACACCGCTGAATGCGGCACTGATCCGTTTCGATGGCGATGCGGGAGATGAGTACCACCTGGGATTTCGAAATTTCTATGCCATTACACGCTATAACCACAGTGCTCTGTACGCCTTGGCAGTGACGCAACTGGCGGCGGCTATCGATGCTCAGCACGGCGCGACACCTTGACGGCAGGCCCGGTATCAGCGGTGTCCGGCTCGGCCTGGGGCTGCTACTGGCGGTCCTGGTCGCCGGCTGCGCCGGCCCGACAGCGCGACCCGGACCCGACTACCGCAAGGACGGCCCGCCAACAAGCCCGGTCGATATCAGCGCGATCCCGGACGCCGTGCCGCGGTTCGAACCACTGTGTATACCCTGTCTGCGGCCCTATCGGGTCGACGGTGTCGATTACCAGCCGCTGCCCAGTGCCGCCGGTTACCGTGCTCGCGGCACGGCCAGCTGGTACGGACGCGAGTTTCACGGGCGTCCCACTGCCAACGGCGAGTCTTATGACATGTTTGCCATGACCGCCGCCCATCCGACCTTACCCATCCCCAGTTACGCGCGCATCACCAACCTGGGCAACGGCCGCAGCGTCGTGGTCAGGATCAACGACCGCGGACCGTTCCGACGCGAGCGCCTGATCGACGTGTCCTACGTCGCAGCGGCCAAGCTCGGCCTGATCGGCACCGGCAGTGCACCGGTCGAGCTGCGCACCGTACTGCCGGGCGACGCCGTCGTTGCTCGACACGAAGAACCCGTTCCCGCCGATGGGGTCTACCTGCAGGTGGGCGCGTTCGCCGACGCCGGGACGGCGCAGCGCCTTGCCACCCGCCTGCGCCGCGAGGCGTTCCCATCGGTCAGCGTGCACACAGCGGACACCGGCGGACGACGCTTGCATCGGGTACGCATGGGGCCCTTGCCCGGCACACTGCTTGAATCGACCCTGGCGCGACTGCGCGACCTGGGCCTCACGGCGCTGCAGGCGGCGGTGCCCTGATCCGGACTTTCACCCTCTGCGTGCCGGGCCCGCCAGGGCGCCAGCACGCTTACACCCAAACCAAGAGTAGGCATGTACCGTAAATTCCGCTTCGACAGGCGCGTCCTCGGCCTGGCCCTGATGGCCATTGGCACCGCTGCGGCGGCCGCTCCGGTACCGAGCGCGCCACAACTTTCCGCCCGCAGCTATGTGTTGTACGACTACCACACCGGCCAGGTACTGGCGGCCAAGGATCCCGAAACGCCGCAGCCGCCGGCCAGCCTGACCAAGATCATGACCGCCTACATCGCCTTCGATGCCTTGCAAAAGGGCGATCTTAAACTGGACGAGCAGATCACCATCAGTACCGACGCCTGGCGCACCGGTGGCTCGCGCAGCTTCATCGACCCGGCCAAGCCGGTGCCGGTGGAGGTCCTCGTCCACGGCGTGCTGACCCAGTCCGGCAACGATGCCACAGTGGCCCTGGCCGAACACATGGCCGGCACCGAAACCGCCTTTGCCGACCTCATGAATGCGCAGGCCGAGCGCCTGGGGCTTACCCAGAGTCACTTCGTCAATTCGCACGGCCTGCCTGCAGACGATCACTACTCGAGTCCGCTCGATATGGCGCGCCTGGCAGCAGCGACCGTCCGCGACTTTCCCGACTACTACCCCTGGTACTCACTCAAATCCTTCAGCTGGAACAACATCACCCAGCCGAACCGTAACCGGCTGCTGTTCTGGGACAAGAGCGTCGACGGCCTGAAGACCGGCTTCACCGATGCCGCTGGCTACTGCCTGGTGACCTCGGCAAAGCGCGAGGACATGCGCCTGATTGTCAGCATCATGGGCAGTGCCAGCGATCGCTCCCGCTTCCAGGAAGCCCAGGCCCTGTTCAACTGGGGCTTTCGCTTTTACGAAACTCATCGCCTGTTCCCGGCCGCCGAAAAACGGACTGACGCACCGGTATTCGGCGGCGCCCAACGCTCGGTGGCTCTGGGCCTCGCCGAAGATACCTACGTCACCGTGCCACGCGGCAAGTACAAAGAACTGGCCGCGGTTGTGGAGGTTGCACCGCGCCTGACCGCGCCCGTCGCCAATGGCTCGGCGCAGGGCACGCTGCGCGTCAAACTCGGCGACGAGCTGCTGCTGGAGCGCCCGCTGGTTGCTCTGGAGGCGGTCGAGGAAGGCAGTATCTTCAGACGCGCCGTTGATGCTGCCCGTCTGTGGTGGCAGGAGTAGCCGTGGCCAATGCCTTGCCGGGCGAGGCGGACACCACGGTTTTTCTTGACGGGGCGTTCCTGCCGTTGTCGCAGGCGCGGGTGCATCCACTCGATCGGGGCTTTATCTACGGCGACGCGGTATACGAAGTAATCCCCGCCTATGGCGGCCACTACCTGCGCCTTGATGCCCACCTGGCACGCCTGGAGCACAGCCTGGCCGAGGTGCGCATTGGCAACCCGTACCCGCGGGCGCAGTGGAATCACCTGCTGACCGAGTTGTTGGATCGCCATGGTGGCGGCGATGCGTCGATTTACCTGCAGGTCAGCCGGGGCGTCGCGCCCCGCGATCACGCCTTCCCCGACTGCCCACCGACTGTGTTTATCATGCCTCGGCCGCTCCAGCCGGTGCCCGCAAAGCAGGTCGATGGCGGCCTGAAGGCCATCTGCCGCGAGGACATCCGCTGGCACTGGTGTCAGATCAAATCCACCTCCTTGCAGGGCGCAGTCCTGCTGCGCCAGCAGGCGCTGGACCTCGGCGCCGACGAGGTCATCCTGCACCGTGACCGTTGGGTCACCGAAGGCGCGGCCACGAACGTGTTTGCCGTCATCAGTGGCAGCGTGGTCACGCCACCGCCCAGCCACTGGCTGTTGCAGGGCATCACCCGCAATCTGGTGCTGGAACTCGCCGCGCAGATCGACCTGCCCGTGGCCGAACGCCCTCTTGGCCTGGAAGAATTGCAGGGCGCCGACGAAATCTGGCTGTCGAGCTCCACCAAGGAAGTGCTGGCCGTGACCCAGCTCGACGCCACCCTGGTGGGTAACGGTCGACCCGGGCCAGCCTGGCGACGCGTATGGAACGCCTATCAGGCGTTCAAGGCCGACCTTCGCGCACAGTGAACGGCTTGCAGCTGCGCCGCTTGGGACGGGTGGATTACGCCACCTGCCTGGCCGCCATGCAGCAGTACACGGACCAGCGTACGGTGGATTCGCCGGACCAATGCTGGCTGGTCGAGCATGCACCGGTATTCACACTCGGTCTCGCCGGCAAGCTCGAACACATTCTCGCCGCGGGTGATATTCCCGTCGTGCGCAGTGACCGCGGTGGCCAGGTCACCTACCACGGGCCGGGGCAGGTCGTGTTGTACACGCTGCTTGACCTGGGGCGCACAGGGCTGGGCATCAAGGCGCTGGTCGCGGCACTTGAACAGGCCGCTATTGATCTGCTGGCGGTGCATGGCATCGACGCCGAGCGTCACCCCGGGGCGCCTGGTGTCTACGTGGCTGGCGCCAAGATCGCAGCACTGGGTTTGCGCGTGCGGCGCGGCTGCTGCTACCACGGCCTGAGCCTCAACGTGGCCATGGACCTGAAGCCATTCGACCGCATCAACCCCTGCGGCTACGCCAACCTGGCCGTCACTCAGTTACAAGACCTTGTGCCGGGTGCCGCGCAGCCGGCCAGGATCGGCGCACAGCTGGCCGCAAATCTGGCCTTGGTCCTCGGCCGCCGCCTGTCAGACAACTGACATCCGGCAGCACACGCTCAAGCCCGCAGCGCCGGGTCGGTCAAACCGCAAGCGGCAGCGGTAAGCAGCCGCTTCAGTGGGCCGATCCGGTCCACTGCCAGCAGCCCAAAACCGCGCAGTGCGCGCAGTGGGGCGTTATCGGCGCGAAACAATCGCTGCAGACCGCGAATGGCCTGCACTACCGGCAGATTTTCACTGCGCCGGCCGCGCTCGTAGGGACGCAGAGTTTCCACCCATCCGAGGTCACGCCCGCTGCGGTGTGCCCGCACCAACTGATGGGCCAGCGCCGCCGCGTCGCCAATTCCCAGATTGGCGCCGAGTCCGGCCAGCGGATGCACCACATGCGCGGCATCGCCCAGCAGGGCGAGACGCGGGCCAAGATAACGCTCGGCTTCAAGGCCACGCAGCGGGATCACCCGACGCTCGTCGACCGCCGTCACGGCGCCCAGGCGGTGGTCGAACGCGCCCGCCAGCTCACGCGCAAACGCCTCCTCTGGCAACTGCGCCAGACGCTGCGCCTCGCCCGGATTGGTCGACCAAACAATCGAACAGCGTCCGTCAGCCAGCGGCAGAAACGCCAGCGGGCCGGTCGGCAAAAAACGCTGGCGGGCGGTATCCGCATGAGCGTGCTCAGTGGCGACGTGGCACACCAACGCAGACTGCCCGAAATCGTCGTGGACACAGGCCAAACCGGCCCGCTCGCGCAGTGGCGAGGCGGCGCCATCGGCGGCGACCAGCAGCTGCGCCGTCAACTCGCGACCGTCGCCAAGGCCGGCGGTCAGTCCCCGCTCATCCACCCGCCAATCGGCGAGCGTTGCCGGCGCCAGCACACCCGCCGCCGACATTTCGCGCAACCGCCCGTGCAGGGCCGCCAGCAGCGAACGATTCTCAACAATACGGCCCAGCCAGGGCTGACCCACCTGGGCACTGTCAAAACCGATACGGCCGGCGGAACCGGCGTCCCACACCTCAATGCGACCGAACGGAGCCTGGCGCCCAGCCGGCAGCCGTGACCAGACGCCAAGCCGCTCATACAGGCCCACGGCGGCGGCATGGATGGCGCTGACCCGCGCATCCAGCGGCTGCCCGGATGTCGGCGCCGGTGGCGACGGCCGATGATCGATCAGTGTCACCGGCACCCCGGCGTCGGCCAGCAGCACGGCCAGCGTGGCACCCGCAATGCCGGCGCCAACGATTAGCACCGCGGCATCGCTCATGACGTATATCCGCGCTGCAAACGGCTTTGCGGGGCGGTGACGCCCATCGCCCGCACCATCAGGCGACGTTTCAGAGGCGCCAGCACATCAAGGGAGGCCAAACCGAGCCCGCGCACCGCCGCCAGCGGCGGTGCCGGATTCTCGAACAGGCACGGCAACCAGCGGGTCGCCTGCCGCACGCCGCGCCAGTCGGCCTGCCGGCCTTGCTGATAGGCCCTTACCAGGTCCGCGCTGCCGGGGTCGGCGCCAACCGCCGCCGCCGCTGCCAACCCGGTGGCAAGCTCAGCCACGTCGCGCAAACCAAGATTGAAGCCCTGGGCCGCGATCGGGTGCAGCGTATTGGCGGCGCTGCCGATGGCCACCAGGCGATTGGCAGTGGTGCCTGTCAACCAGGCTTCGCGCAAACGCACACAACGGGACTCGGTAAGTGCAACAAAGCGCCCGGCGCGCCAGCCAAATGCACTTTGCAGCAGCGGGATCAGGTGCGCCGCCGGCAAGGTGATCAGGTCCTGCGCCCGCTCGTGGGGCAGGGTCCACACCACCGTGTAGTCCAGCGGATGTGCGCCAGGCAGCAAGGCCATTGGCCCTTCCGCCGCGAACCGTTCGTGGGCCACACCGGAATGGGCGCGATCGGTATGCAGCCGCCCCAGCAACACGCTGTGAGGCAGTTCGCGCTGGTGCCGACGCAATCCGGCCAGGCGGCACACGGCAGAATCACTGCCATCGGCGGCGACCAGAAGACGGGTCGTTACCTGATACGCCACGCCATCGGCTTTGCATGCCGTCACGGCAAGCGCCTCACCGCCGTCTGCCAGGGCTGTGACCGCGACCGCGGCACGCCGCACAGAGCTGTCCTCAAGCCGCGCCAATAATGCGCGCTGCAACGCGATGTCACCCAGCACCCAACCGAGTGCCGGCTGGCCAAGCTCGCTGGCGGCCAGACGCGTCACCCCAGGCCAGCCTTTCTCCGTCACTTCCACGCGCCGGATCGGCGTCGCCTGCTCGGCCAGCGTTGACCAGACATCAAGTCCCTGCAGAATGCGCTGGCTGCCCAAGCCCAGGGCCAACGCGCGCCGGTCCGCGGCTTTGGGGTCCGGAAGCGGCGCGGCATCAACCAGCAACACGCGCAACGGCAAATGCGCCAGGGCGCAGGCCAGCGCCGCACCGGCCGGGCCGGCACCGGCGATCAGCACATCGCAGTCGGCGGTCATGCGCTTGCCATCAGGGTCTCGATTTGAGCCACAGTCTTGGGCACGCCGCCGGTGGTGACTTCATGGCCACGGCGGGTGACCACGACGTTGTCCTCAATGCGGATGCCGATGTTCCACCACTTCTTAGCCACGCCGGGCGTGCCGGCGGCGATATACAGGCCCGGTTCGACCGTGGTGACCATGCCGGGCTCGAACACCCGCCAGGCATCGCCGAGCTTGTACTCGCCCACATCATGCACGTCCATGCCCAGCCAGTGACCTGTGCGGTGCATGTACACGCTGCGGTAGGCGCCCTGTTCGATCAGGTCCGTCAGTTCACCCTTGAGTATCCGCAGGCGCAGCAGGCCGGCGGTCAGCACCCGTACCGCCGCCTCGTGCGGTTCGTTCCAGTGGTTACCGGGGCGCACCTTGTCGATTGCTGCCAGCTGGGCATCCAACACCAGCTCGTACAGGGCTGTTTGCTCCGGGCTGAAGCGACCGTTGATCGGAAACGTACGCGTGATGTCGGCGGCATAGCAATCGATCTCACAACCGGCATCGATCAGCAACAGTTCGCCGTCGTTCAGGACGGCGTTGTTGTCGACGTAATGCAGGATGCAACCGTTGGCGCCACCGCCGACAATCGGCTCGTAGGCCGGCAGGCGGGCACCGTTGCGGATGAACTCGTGCCGCAATTCGGCCTCGATCTCATACTCCATCTTGCCGGGCCGACAGGCCCGCATGGCGCGGACATGAGCAGCCGCCGAGATGTCCGCCGCCCGGCGCATGACCTTGAGTTCCGCGGCACTCTTGAACAGGCGCATGTCGTGCAGCAGGTGACCGAGGTCGACAAACTCGCTGGGCACATGCACACCAGCCCGTACCTTGGCACGTAAACCGTTAACCCATCCGAGCACGCGCTGGTCGAATTCGCTATCGGCGCCCAGGCTGTAAAACACCTTGGCGCGGTTCTCCAGCAGCCCCGGCATGATGTCATCAAGATCGGCGATTGGAAACGCATCATCGGCGCCAAACCGTTCTATGACACCCTCGGGACCGGCGCGCCGGCCGGTCCAGGTTTCCTTGGTCGGGTCGCGCTCGCGGCAAAAGACAATAAACTCGCCCTGCGGCCGGCCTGGAATCAGGATCGCCACGGCTTCCGGCTCGGCAAATCCGGTCAGGTAGAAAAAATCGCTATCGGGGCGAAACGGAAACTCGGTATCGCGGTTGCGCAGATGGTGCGGATTCGTGGGGATAATGGCGATGCCGTCCCCCATCTGCTGCATCAGCGTGCGGCGGCGGCCGGCAAGTTCTTTTTGTTGCATGGGCAATAGTCAACTAACTGCGGTGGGGCTCACTGGTCTGCTTTACAAATACCGGAACATGAAAGCGCGTCTTCCGGCTCACGGTGGCGCTGCGCATCCTCGCAATCCCGACGCCGGTCGCTGCGGTTCGCGCCTTGCCCTGAGCCGGAATCCATCGGTCTGATCATGCTCATTGATGTAAGAAGCAGGCCACTAGAATACCGCCGCGCCGGTCCGCACTGCGCATAGCGCTCACCTTGGAGCACGAACCATGGCACAACAGGACCCGACCACCGATTCACTGGTGACACTGGAGCAGCGCTTGCAGGCAGCTGTGCGGCGGGTAGAGCAGTTCACCCTTGAATACCGCGCCATGCGTGCCCGGCACCAGCAGCTGCTCACCGAGCGAGCGGATCTGGTGGACAAAACCGAAGCCGCCCGCAACCGGGTTGAGGGAATGATCTCCCGGCTCAAGAACATGGAGCAGCCATGAGCAAAGAAGCCAGCGGCGTTACCGTGCGGGTACTCGGAAGCGAATACGTGATTGCCGCCCCCCCAGACCAGCGCGCCGAGTTGCTGGCTTGCGCCGGGCACCTGAACGACAGGCTGCGTGAGCAGGCCCGCGGCGGGCGGGTGGTCGGTAACGACCGGCTACTGGTCGTGGTCGCGCTCAATTTGGTGCACGAACTGATGCAGGCGCGCACCGCGCTGAGCGAGCAAGCCACTGCCTTGCAGCGCCTGGTGGCACTTGAGGCCCGACTGAGCTCAGCCTTGCATGCACTTGAGCCCGCACCCTAATCCGGGTGATGATCCGCATCGGGTACCCACTGCGGTGTTCGTTAGCGGATCAGACTATTTCTTGAACCACAAAGCGCGAGCTTTGGAAGCTGATCGATGGCCGGTGTGCAAGACCGCCCTGGTAGCGGGAAGCCTGAAGGTCGTCTCCTGCTTCCGCCTTGAACCCCCGGTTCAAGAGTGAAGATCCACGACGGCACAAGTGGTGGGGCCCACTAATCCCCCGGCAGCCGACGGCGTGTCGTCGGCTGCTTCCCTGCCGGCGCTGCGCCGACGCATGCGCATCGCGCGTAGGCAGCTGCCGCGCCACGAGCGTCTGGCAGCCAGCGCGGCGCTGGCCAGGCAACTGGCCACATTGCCCGCCTTCCAGCGCGCCCAGCGTGTGGCTGGCTATTGGCCGGCCGACGGCGAAATCGATCCCCTGCCCGCCCTGTTGCGCGCCATTGCCGCCGGCAAAGCCTGCTACCTGCCGATTCTGTCTCCACAACGACCCGGACGGCTTCAGTTCGCCCGCTGGTGGCCTGGGGCGCCGTTACGCCATAACCGCTTTGGCATTCCCGAGCCTGTTGCACAGAAAAGCGCTTGGCTGGACTCGCACATGCTGGATCTTGTGATACTGCCGCTGGTGGCGTTCGATGGGAGCGGCAATCGCCTGGGCATGGGTGGGGGCTTCTACGACCGCAGCTTCGCCTTTCTCCTTAACCATGCCTGGCGCAGGCCGCGCCTGGTCGGCGCCGCCTTCAACCTGCAACGGTTAGCGAACCTGCCGCGGCGGGTCTGGGACATTCCGCTCGACGCGGTGGTCAGCGAGCAGCGAGTGTGGGCATTTACGCCGCTTTGAGGGGTTTTCTGGCTGTGTTTTAATGCGCCCCCCCTCTGCCAGTCCCCGCAGCCCATCCGCACCCCTGAGGGTTTGACCATGTCCGATAGTTATCTATTTACCTCCGAATCGGTGTCCGAAGGCCACCCCGACAAGATCTGCGACCAGATTTCCGACGCCATCCTGGATGCGTATCTGGCGCAGGATCCGGACGCGCGCGTGGCCTGCGAGAGCCTGACCAAGACCGGCCTGGCCATGGTGGCGGGCGAGATCAAGGTAACGCCAGGCGTCTACATCGAAGCCGAGGACATCATCCGTGGCGTCATCCGGGACATTGGCTACACCAGCTCGGACATGGGCTTCGACTGGGAAACCTGCGCCGTTTTCAATGCGCTGGGCAAGCAGTCGTCGGACATCAACCAGGGCGTCGACCGCGCTGATCCGGACGACATGGGCGCCGGCGACCAGGGTCTGATGTTCGGTTATGCCTGCCGCGAGACCGACGTGCTGATGCCGGCGCCGATCACCTACGCCCATCGCCTGGTACGCCGCCAGGCCGAACTGCGCAAGAACGGCAGCCTGCCGTGGCTGCGCCCGGATGCCAAAAGCCAGGTCAGCTTCCGCTACGAAAACGGCAAGCCGGTACACATCGACACGGTCGTCCTGTCCACCCAGCATTCGCCCGAGATCAGCCAGGCCGACCTGCGCGAGGCGGTGATCGAGGAAATCATCAAGCCGGTGCTGGGTGAGTGGCTGTCGGACAAGCCGACGATTCATGTCAACCCGACCGGGCGCTTCGTGATCGGCGGCCCGATGGGCGACGCTGGCCTGACCGGGCGCAAGATCATCGTCGACACCTACGGTGGCATGGCTCGCCACGGTGGCGGCGCGTTCTCCGGCAAGGATCCGTCCAAGGTCGACCGTTCGGCCGCCTATGCCGCCCGCTACGTAGCCAAGAACATCGTCGCTGCCGGCCTGGCCGAGCGCTGCGAAGTGCAGCTTTCGTACGCCATCGGCGTCGCCGAACCGACCTCCATCATGGTCGACACCTTTGGCACCGGAAACGCCGGCAACGCTGTGCTCACGCGCCTGGTGCGTGAACATTTCGACCTGCGCCCGGCCGGCATCCTGCGCATGCTGGACCTGAAGCGCCCGATTTATCAGGCCACCGCTGCTTACGGACACTTCGGCCGGGACGAGGCCGAGTTCATGTGGGAGCGCACTGACCGGGCCGCTGCACTGCGCACGGCAGCCGGCTAGATCCCGCGGCGACCATCACCCCGCCGATTTGCCATACTGTGCCCGTCCTGATCATCACTCAGGGTGGGCGTTACTCTGACGTGCCGTCCCGCTCACATGGAGGAATGTCATGAAAACCGCCCGCAGCTTTTTCATTGCCATCGGCATCTTTTATGCCGTGTTCAATTTTGTGGGCACGCTGCCGTTTGCAACGGCGTCCTTCCTCGGCTCGATGTATCCGGGGGTCGACCTGCACAGCGGCGAGCCCGTGTTCCAACTTCTGCAGGATGCCTGGATCATCGTTGGCATCCAGCTGGGCGCCATCGGTCTGGTAGCGCTGTGGGGGGCGCGCGATCCGCTGCGGTATGCGGCTGTGATCCCGGTGGTGATCGTGACCGAGGTCGTCGACGGCGTGTGGGATTTCTACAGCATCACCTGGAGCCACGAGGTCGCCTGGATGGGCGTGATTACCATTGCCATTCATCTGGTGTGGATCGCCTGGGCGGTCATCGCGTGGCGGGCATTATTCCCGGCCACGGCGTCGGCTGGTGCCCAGCCCAACAGCTGAAGCTGACACAGGGCATCCCCCGTCCGAGCAAACCTGCGGTGCGCAGTTGTTGCGCGGGGTTACCGGCAGCAGAGGCCGGCGTTTACACCGGCCCGTCACCAAAAATGTCCAGGCACCCGCCGCGGGCGGCACCACGCCGACGACATCGCACCAATGCCCCGCCCTGCTGGCCGGCCCTGGAGCTGACGTTATTTCTTTTTCGCGGGCGCGGGTTTGGCGCCACCGGCCTGCCATTTCGCGCGCGCCTTCTCGATTGCCGCTAGCAGCCGCTTCTGTCCGTTGGCCGTGGCCCGCTGCTTGGCCTGGTCAAGGCGGCTGAGCGCGTGCGTCGGCTGCTTCGCTTCGCCGTACAGGTTGCCAATGCTCAGGAGGGTCAAGGCGGGATTCGCCGAGTTGGCAGCGGCTTTGTCGAACGCCGCACCGGCAGCCGTCAGCTGGCCGGTCTTGAGCAGCAAACGTCCGGTTTCGAAGTGCGCCATCGCCGCAGCAGGCTTTTTCTTTGCAGCGGCCCGAAACTGTTTCAGCGCCTCGCTGGTACTGCCCTGGCGTTCGAGCACTCGCCCCAGTAGCAGGTAGCCGGCGGCACGTGTGTCATCGGCCTTGATCGCATTCCGGTAAGCCACCGCTGCCTTGTCGAGTTGGCCTTGGTCCTGCAATGCACGACCGTAGTTGATTTCCGCCACATACGCCGTCGGGCGCAAGGCCAGGGCCTTGCGGTAATGGAACTCCGCCTTGTCATAGGCCTTCTGCTGCCGGTACAGATCGATCAAACGGACATGAGCCGGCAGGAACGTCGGGTCGCTGACCAGCGCCGCATCAAGCGCCTTGATCGCCGCGGCCCGGCTGCCTTTGGCGGCCAAGGCGTCAGCACGCCGTGCATAGGCAGCAGCGCTTTGATCCTGCCGACGCAGGGCGTTGAGCAACGGGTCAGGCTCAGGTGCACCGATGTTCCGGAAACGTCGGGCCAGGGCCGCATAACGTCGTGCCTCACCGGCCTTCCCAGCATCCTTCAGCAAACGCGACAGGCCCCTATTGGCCGCGCCAAATTGCGGCGCTATCGCCAGGGCCTGTCGGTAGGCCTTGATTGCCTGGTCCTTGTCGGCGCTCGCTTCCAGCGCCCGGCCAAGACCGAAGTGAGCTTGCGCCGAGCGCGGACTTTGCTTGATCGCCGCCTGAAAGCTTGCCACCGCCTGGCGGTGCTGTTTGGCGCCAAGCTGGGCCGCGCCCAGCCGCAGGCGCGCCGGCATATAGTCCGGCTCCCGCTCGAGCACGCGCTCAAGCGTGGCCCTGGCCTTGTCCGCCTGGCCGGCCTGACCCTGGGCAAGCGCCTGGTAATACAGCCACTTGAAGTTGTCCGGCTTGAGCCCCTGAAGATGTTCGTAACACGTAACGGACAACGCCGCGGACGGTGGGTAGGTCTGCAATGTCATGCAGTAACTGCCGACCGCGTCGACGTCCTTCGGCAGCTCAACCGCGGCCCGATGTGTCCGCTGTAGATGCGCTGCAATGCCCGGCGCGATGATCTTCTGTGGCACCTCGGGTAGCGCCGGGATGGCCTCGCCGCAAGCACTCAAGGTCAGTGAAGCGACCCCGAACCAGAAGACGGCTTTAGTCGCCGGCGGAATCAGGGCCGAGGGTTTGGTGGTGCGATAAATCATGGCGTTCCGTTTCTGCAAGCGGGATGAACTGGATTGGTCTCGAGGTTCGAAGGCAGGATAGCATTCGCGTTGCTGGGTCACCCGGGACAGGCCGCGACCCGCGCGCCGGTCCAGCCAGCCGCAGCCGCGGGTATGCCGGCACAATACACATCAGGGCAACTTGCCCGCTGTGAGGAAGCGCAGCTCCCAGGTCAGACTGGCGCCGTGCGACGTCAGGCGGGGCGTGAGGTACTGGTCGATGCCAGCCAGCGTGGTCTGTTCGCTGGATTCCAGCCCAAACAGCAAGGCACAGAAGCGGGCCATGGCCGGGCGGTCGGGAAATGTCCACGGGTAAGCAATTCGCTGCGCCGTTTCCACCCTCAAGCCCGCGCGGTGCAGTTGCCGCTCGGTATCCGTGGACAGAAAGCGGCCCCGATGTCCGGCCGGATTGTGTGTGTCGACAAAGTCATTCAAAAATCGGGCGACCGGCGAGTTCTCGACTACA
Organism: Immundisolibacter sp.; assembly: GCF_041601295.1. Lineage (NCBI taxonomy): Bacteria > Pseudomonadati > Pseudomonadota > Gammaproteobacteria > Immundisolibacterales > Immundisolibacteraceae > Immundisolibacter > Immundisolibacter sp. Next base: position 17,795 of record NZ_JBFIII010000006.1, on the reverse strand, counting down.
TCCGCCAGCGCCAGAAGCCCACCCGGCCGCAGGCAGCGCTGGGTTTCGCTGAAGAAGCCGGCGCAGTCGGTCACATGGTGCAGGGCCGCCAGGCAGATAAAACGGTCGACGCTGTCCCCGACGAAGGGCAACTGTTCGATCTCGCTGAGCACCACCTGACCGGGTGGCCCACACAGGCGCGCAAAGGGCAATGAGGGCTCGACCGCCAGATACAGGACATCGGTGGGTAAATAATCGCGCAGATAACCGCCGCCGGCGGGGACGTCGCACACCGTCATGCCGGCCCGCACCCGGGCGGCCGTCAGCATGTGCTGAAACTCCAGCTGGCGTGCCCGCGGCCAATCCGCCATGGCGCGATGGTAGGCGCCGCCGCGGTGGTTGAAAATCTCGCGGTAGCCGTCCCGTTCAGGCACTGCGATTACGGTCGCGACGCAGCACCATTTCGATGACGCCGGTACGAATGCGCTCTACCGCTGCGTTGAGATAACCAAAGGGTGCCTGGTGGCGCTGGATGACGTTAACGCAGGCGTTGATTTCAAAAACCACCAGGTCGCCATCGGCATTGAGCCCACAATCCACCCCGAAATAGTCGAGTTCCAGTTCGCGCCGAATCTGCGCCAGCGCCTGTTGCACCGACTCCTTGAAGTGCCGCTCTGGATGGTCGAGGAAGGCCTGCTCCTGCGCAATGAGTTCAAGATTGTTCTGCATCACCGTACTGCGGCTGCGGGAATGGATGTTCCAGTGGTCGGACGCAATCAAGTGGCGCGGATAAACCCGGCCATCCAGCATGATCAGGCGATACTTGCGGTACAGCCCGTCCGGACTGCGAAAATCCACGAACTCGGTCAGGTAGTAGCCACGGCCATCGAAGGCGAAACGCTCAAGCTGCCCCAGATCGGATTCGCTGTCGACCCTGAGCAAACCGGCCCCGCCATGCTGGCCCGCCGGACGAATCAGAAACGGCATTCCGATGTCGCCGTCGGCCATCGCGGCACGGATATCCGACAGACGCCGGGGCGCCAGTCGGACAGTGCGCGGCACCACCAGGCCCGGCGTGTTATGCAGCAGTCGATAGATATTGTCCCGGGTGGTCTTGCGTACGTTCTGGGGCCGGTTCAGCACCGGCACGCGGGCCTGTTCCAGAAGTTCACTGGCCCGGTCCAGGCTGCGACCGTGACTGTCCGGGTCGGCAATACAGTTGAAGATGACCGCGGGCATGGCCATTTTGATGGGCGCCTCACGCAGGCAGCCGAGCAATAACTGGCTGACGGAAAGGTTCGGGTGCCCCAGATCGCCCATCAGGTCGATATTGCCGGTGTAAGAAAACTGCACCCCATTGGAAATTCCCACAATGGTGGCATTGCTCAGATCATCCAGACCGTTGATAAGCAACACTCTGGTCGCCGGAGTTGTGCGACTCGCGGTGGGAGCGGTGGCCTTACGGCGTTTCGGATTGTTTTGGGGCACGTGTTTGGTTACCGGCAAGCGACGAATGGGTGCGGGATTGAAATAAAGGATCGTGACGGATCGCGGTGCCGTGCTGTTCGGCAGCGCAAGCTGATGGCGATTATGCCGCCGCCGGCTGCGTCGGCACCACATCCGGCGCAACTCAGGACAACGGAGCGACGACCGTGGCACGGGCGACAAGGCGGCATCCGCCCCCGACATGTCGCCGCCACCTGGCTCGCTACCGGAAAACTGCTCAACTCAGCCATCATTGAACTCGGGTCGCCTCGATCAGCTTGAACGACAGCTCCACCTCAACGACCCGATGCAGACAAAAACCCGCCGCCGTCAGAAGTGCCCGAAACTCGGCTTCGGTCCGCTCCCGCCCCCCTGGCCCGATCAACATGTTCAGGTCGATCCGGGCAAGGGTCTGATGCTCGGCCGACACTCCGAGCCGTAACGGAACAACCCGTTCGACCAGCAGAAGCCTGCCCTGCGCGGTCATCGCCCGATAGCAGTTGCGCAAAATCGCCAGGCTTTGCTCGTCGTCCCAGTCATGCAGCACGCTTTTGAGCAAATAGGCATCGGCGGGGCCGGGCACGGCCTCGAAGAAGTCGCCGGCGACGATTTCGCAACGCTGCGCGAGCCCCGCCTCGGCGATCAGGCGCCTGCCCGCTTCAATGGCATGTGGCAAATCGAACAGCACGCCCCGCACTGCCGGGTGAACCCGCAGGATGGCGGCCAACAGCTGGCCGGAACCACCGCCGACGTCAACAATCCGCTGCAAGGTCGAAAAGTCGTACGCGTACACAACCCGGGTGGCAACCAGACGGGTCAACTCGACCATCGCCTGATTAAAGATCGCCGCCACTTCAGGATCGCGCTCGGCGTGCTCGAACGCCTTGTTCCCGGTGATCAGATGCCGGGCGCTGCGACCGGTCCTGATGCTGTCGATCAGGTGCCCCCAAACTGGCCACTGAGAGCCCCCGGAATACAAGGCCCAGGCGCGCAGGGACTCGGCGCTGTCGCCCCGCAGCAAAGCGCCCATGGGCGTCAGGGCGAACACTCCGTCCCCAAGCTCCTCGCAGATGTCGAGCGTCGTCAGCGCCCGCAGCAAGCGATGCAGGGACGGCGCATGCGTCTGTGTCGCGCCGGCAAGTTCTTCGCTGCTCATGGCGCTGTCGGCAAGCAGATCCGGAATGCGCAATTGCGCAGCAGCGTAGATCGCCTGTGACATCCACTGACTGGCAATCAGGCTCGATAAACGCGTGGCTGGGTCGGGGATCGTCACAGGGATTCGCTTGTTCATTTGACTGCCTGCCAGTCACTACGGGACTTACTCATGGAACCCGCGGCGCCGGCTCAGCCCGGTATGGCACACATGAACTCCTCGAACTTGCCGGCCTTGGTACGCGGAATCGTCGGCATATAAACAAAAACAATCAGGAAGGGGTAATCCAGCGACTGCTGGATATGGACGCGCAAACGCGCCTCCTCATCGCCGGTGAGCGGCCTTTCAACCGCCAGGCGCACCTCAATTTGCTCCAGAGTTCGCTGAATGAACTGGTACTGGCGAATCGGCGCTATGTCGCGAAAACCCCGGTAGCCGACGATCGGCAGACGACGTTCACCCGTGGGCAGGCGCACCAGATTGCGGACCCGTCCGATGATGCGCTTCAGAACCGGCAGGCCACGTCCGCAGGCACACGGCCCGCCCACCTCGGCCAGATCGCCGATTTCGTAGCGGATAAGCGGCATCGCGAAATTATGCAGGCTGGAGACCACCAACCGCCCGACAGCGCCAGGCACGCAGGGCCGTCCGTCGTCGTCGAGTACCTCGACCAGCACGTTCTCGGACTGGACGTGGTAATGCGCGTGGTCAGGACATTGCAGGGCCAGGTAACCGAATTCCTCCGAGCTGTAGGTGTCGGTCAGCGGAACACCCAAAACGCGCAGGCAGTCCGCGCGCAACTCGGGCGAAACGATTTCGCCCACCATGATCACCTCGGAAAGCGCCGGCAGTCGCACGTTAGCGTGTTCGAAGTATTCGATAAGCCCGTGCAAATTGGACGGGAACGTGAGCAGGTAGTGCGGGTTGTGCCGCTCCAGCCAGCGCGCTTGCACCACGATATCGGTGCGCAGATCAAGGCGCATGGACTGCCCGCTGCTGAACAGGCGACTGGTGGCGCGACTCCAGCCGGCAAACGTCTCGCCGTCGGGCGCCGCGGCGCCGGCCGCGAAGACCCGGATCGCCGCGAAACGACCCTGGAAGTCACGCCGGTGCCAGAAGTGATTGCGCAGCGTGCACAGCTGCCAGAAGTACTGGCAAACCTGTGTCTTGGTGACCTTCACTGGCTCGCCCGTCGAGCCCGAGGTCTGCGCCACATGGTGCCCACCGTGAGCCGGCGGTGGTGCATCGCTCATCAGTGCCGCGCTGGCCCGCTGTATGTCGGCGCGCGTGAGCAGGGGAATCTGCGACCAGCGTTGCGCGTCCAGTCCGGGTGTGAGCTCCCAGCCACCCGCGCGCAGCCGCTCGCGGTAAAAGGGCACATGAATAGCGGCGTGTTCGAGTAGCGGCGCCAATTGCTCAAACTGCCGCTGGCGCAATTTGTCCGGTGGCTGCCACTGGCTATGTTCCAACTGATAGAGCCCTGCCATGAGGCGGGCAGCCTGCTCGTCCGGGTAGGCGGGCCACCTGATGCCCGGCAGGGCGCTGTTGAACCTCATGCTGCCTGGTAGATCAGTGTCGGACAGCGCTCGCCCAGTTCGTAGCCGCCAAACTGGCAATCGAGTTCCGTGAAAATTCCTTCAACGGCAGCCCTCAATTCCGGCAACGTGGGGAAGGTGTAAACGGCGGGAGCGCCACGGTAAACATCAATAGTGGCAATGGTGCCCTCGCTCCAGCCGGTGCGCGCGGCGAGTGCCTTCACATCCACGCCAGCGGCGTGCCACGCCTCCCAGATTCTGGCCACCGGAATACCTTGCTCAATCGAACCGTGCAAAGACTGGGCAAGACGCCACTTGAAGGCGTGAAAGCCGGCGATCCTCCCGGCGTGCAGATCAGCGAACACCTGTTCCGGCTGCTCGCTGACCTGGGGGCGCAGAAAGGCGCGCAGGGTAAAAATCCCCCCCGGCACCAATACGCGCCGCAGTTCCCTGGCCACGCTTCCATACTGGGCGCGGTAATCCAGCGCGTTAAAGCAACCGTCACCGTGAACGGAGTCGAAACAACCGCCACCGAACGGCAGCCGCTGCCAGTCCGCACAACTGACACTGCCCCCCGGGGGCGGCTCAGGGAGCCAGATACTGTGGATCATTTCCATGCTGCGATCGGCGGCCACCAGATAGGTCCCATCGGGCCAACGCATGTGCGCGATCTCCGGTGTCACACCCAGCAGCAGCGCGCGACCCAAGCCAACTGTGCCCGGTCTGCGGGCATTTACAGCCGATTCCAGTGGGCGAATATCATCCACACTCGGCCGCAGCGGGGAGCCATGGTGGGCCCACTGCTGGGCGTGGACTTTCCAGTGATCAGACTTTTCCATGACTCCCCTGAACTGACGGCAAGACCAGACACCCGCGGGGTCACCCGGTCGGTTTTGCAAACAGCCATCTACCACCCACGTCCAACCCGGCCCGAAGCGAGCCACCGCCATCACGGCGGCCCGTGGGCAGCGGGGCGCAAGGGAAAACGATATGCAGCCGGATCGGCGACACTGCGAGCCTCAAGAATCAAGCGCAACCCAACCGTAGTCAAGCGTTAAATACCCGGATGACCGACTCGTCCACGTCCCCAGGCCGCCACGCCAGGCTTCTGCTGCCAGACCGCCTGCGCGCCTTGCTCCAAGATTGGGAAGTGACTCAATGGAGCGATCGGCAGGCGCTTGACAGGTCCCAGGCGCAACGCCTCGCCGCCCTGCTCTACCACACCTGGCAACAGGTGCCCTTCTACCGGCAGCGGTTGCTGGCCGTGGGCTACCAACCCGGTCGCGCGGTAACACCCGACCTGTGGCAAGCACTGCCGATCATGACACGCAGCGAAGTGCAAGCTGCCGGGACTGCACTGCGCGCGCAGAAATTACCACCGGGGCACGGCCGCAGCGTGGAGGTCAGCACATCAGGCTCAACCGCCACGCCTGTCACGATCACCAAAACCGGGCTGGCGCAGCTCATCTGGTGGGCCGTGACACTGCGCGAACATCATTGGCAACGGCGTGATGTTTCGAGAAAACTCGCGGCAATCCGCGTGTTTAAGGACGACCGGGCGAAATCACCGCAGGGCCGGCTCGAGGGCTCCTGGGGTCCACCCACGGCGCTGGTCTGCTCGACCGGTCCCGCCATTTTGCTGGACGTCGAAGTCGGGCTGCACCGACAGCTGGAATGGCTGGCCGAGCAAGATCCTGCCTACTTGCTGAGCTTGCCGTCAAATCTGCGAGCCTTGGCGAACCTCAGCCTGGCGCAAGGCGTTCGACTGCCGGGATTGCGTCAGGTCCGCTGTGTCGGCGAGCCGGTCGACGATGACGTGCGACACGCGTGCAAGGCAGCATGGGGCGTCGACGTAAGCGACGTTTATTCGAGTCAGGAACTCGGTTACCTGGCCCTGCAGTGCCCGCATCATGATCACTACCATGTGCAGGAAGAGGTCGTCCGGCTGGAAATCCTGCACGCTGACGGCCGTCCGTGCGGGCCAGGCGAGGTGGGACAGGTAGTGGCAACCCCTCTTTACAACTTCGCCACCCCCCTGCTTCGGTATGCCCTCGGAGACTATGCGCAAGTCGGCGACCGGTGCCCGTGTGGCCGCGGCCTGGCGGTGCTTAGCAAGATTCTTGGCCGCGAACGCAATATGTGGGTTCGGCCCAATGGCGATCGCTGGTGGCCACAACTGGGCAGCGGCGCGATGGCGAGCTTCACATCAGTACGGCAGTGGCAGATCGTACAGAAAAGCCGGCAGGCGCTCGAAATTCGGCTAGTCGCACCGCTGCCGCTGGACAGCGCACAGGAGGCTGCGCTGCGCACCCTGGCTGCCCAACGCCTGGGCGAGTACTTCGAAGTACAGCTCACCTACTGCAACGAGATACCCCGGACACCATCCGGGAAATTCGAAGACTATATTTGCGCCATAACTGATGCGTAATTCGCTGCACAAACACTTGAGCGCATGACGGGCCCTTTTCCTGCACTGCGGCTCGGCGCAGGACTGTGCTGCCAGTGGACCGTAACGTCGTCCGTGCTCAATGAGGCAGGGTCAGCGTCGCCGAAGTACCACCACCAGGGTGGGCAATCCGACTGCAAACAGCCTGTAGATCGATAAAGGAAGCGCCGCGAGACACGCGCCGATCCACGACGGCACCTCCAGGTGATACCGGGCCGGCCATCGGGTAATGCGTGGCGCGTAGTCCGTCAGATCGAAGTGCTCGTCGCAAAACGTCCGCAATTGCCGCAACGAGAGCAGGTGGAGCGGCTCGCGGTAGCGACCCAGTAGGCGCAGCGCCCGTTCGAACAGCGACTGTGGCAGCCAGTGCAGCAACCACACTCGATAGTGCACTTCCCACGGCCATAGCCGATTCGGCGTGGCCAGATAAACCAGGCCGCCTGGGCGCACCACCCGGGCCAGTTCATCCAGGTGCGAAGCCGCATCGTCAAGATGCTCGATGACGTGGTTGGACACGGCAAGGTCGAAACTGGCACCGGCAAACGGCAACGCGGTGCCCGCCCGCACATACCGATAACCAACGGCCGCCTGCCGCTGGTCGCGCGGATCGATGCTAATCACGTCGCAGGTCTGGCCGAGAATCTGCGCAATCTGGCCATTGCCGGTGCCCACATCCAGCAGCCGCCGACCAGCGCTGGAGCCGCCTGCGGCCTCCTCCAGTACGGTGCGTATCTTCAATGCCTTGGCGCGGCGGCCGGCGTTGACCACGAAGCCGGGCTGCGGACCCGTCATGGTCATGCCAGCAGGTCCTTCAAACGTTGCACCGCCTCTTCAATCCGCTCACGCGAAGTGGTGTAAGCAAACCTCAGGTGAGTGCTGGCAGTATGTTGGCCAAAGTCCAGACCCGGCGTCGCGGCGACACCGGCTTCCGCCAGCAAACGCAACGAGAAGGCGAAACTGTCGGTGGCAAAACGCTGGCAACCGGCATAGATGTAAAACGCGCCCTGCGGGGTGGCGGGAATATCGAAGCCGATCTGGCGCAACCCCGGCAGTAACACGTCCCGCCGTTCCCGAAACGCCGCCCGGCGTTGCTCCAGGATGGCGAGGGTCACCGGCTCGAAAGCTGCCAGCGCAGCGTGCTGGGCCGGCGTTGGTGGCGAGATGAACAGATTCTGGGCCAGTTTCTCCACGGATCGCAGCAAGGCATCGGGCACAACCGTCCAACCCAGGCGCCAGCCAGTCATGCCGAAGTACTTGGAGAAGCTGTTTACGACGATGGCCTCGCTGTCGCACGACAGCGCACTGGTGCTGTCAGGCCCGTAAATCAGGCCGTGGTAAATCTCGTCTGCGATCAGTGCCACGCCGCGCTGGCACAGCAGACTGGCAATGGTTTGTAGCTCGTTGCGATCGATCACGGCGCCGGTGGGGTTGGACGGAGACGCCAGCAGCACCGCCCGTGTGCGCGGCGTAAGCGCAGCCTCGATCTGGGCCGCGGTCGGTTGCCAGTTGCTGTGTGGCCCGACCGGCAAGGCCACCGGCAGGCCACCGGCCAGGCGCACAAAATTGCGATTACAGGGGTAGCCTGGATCGGCCATGAGCACCTCGTCGCCGGGGTCGACCAGTGCCCATAACACCAGTTGCAGCGCGCCCGAGGCGCCTGGCGTCACCACCACGCGGCGTGGCTCCACCCGAACGCCGTAACGGTCCAGATAAAAACCGGCGATGGCCTCGCGCAGTGCGGTCATGCCAAGCGCCAAGGTGTAATGCGTGTGGCCCGCCCGCTGGGCGCGCACGGCAGCTTCGACAATGGGCTCGGCGGTATCGAAATCGGGCTCGCCCACTTCCATATGCACAATATCGCGACCGGCGGCCGCGGCGGCCTGAGCGCGACCCATGACCTCCATGACATGGAACGGGGCGATATCCGCCATACGGGCGGACGGGCGAAAGCGATCGGTCATTGGCAGGCGAGGCGGCAGACGGGCTGCCAGGCAGTCTAGCAGCGGGCGTTACAATTCGACCGTCATGCCGGTCCTTGCCAATGCCATCGACGCCCTGCTGCCGCAAACCCAGTGCGGACAGTGCGGTTACGCCGCCTGCCTGCCGTATGCGCAGGCGCTGGCTGCCGGCGAGTGCGGCCCCAACCGTTGCCCACCCGGCGGCGATGAGACTCTGGTGGCGCTCGCTGGCTTGCTCGGTCAGCCGATTGTGCCTCTGGATGCGAGTTGCGGTGAAACCATGGCGCCCCGCCAGGCGCATATCGACTCGGACACATGCATCGGCTGCACCAAGTGCATCCCGGCCTGCCCGGTGGACGCCATCGTGGGCGCCAGCAAGCGCCTGCATGCCGTACTGACCGACGAATGCAACGGCTGCGGCTTGTGCCTGGCACCCTGCCCGGTGGACTGCATCAGCCTGCTGCCGCTGGCGGCCCAGAGCGACCCGCAGCGCACCGCCAGGCCGGCAATCAACCGGCGGCGCCACCAGGCCCGCCAGCGACGGCTGGCCGCGCACCGGGTCACTGAAAAACCAGTGCCAACCCCGACCCGTCAGTCGCCAGAGGTACAAACAGCTCTCGCCCGCGCCCGCGCACTGTTAGCCACCCGTCGCGCATGAACGCGCAAAAACGCCGCGCCATCTATGAGCGCCTGCGCGCTGGCTTGCCGGTGCCGACCACCGAGCTGAAGTACCGCTCACCATTCGAGCTGCTGGTCGCGGTGATCCTATCGGCGCAGGCTACCGACAAAAGCGTGAACCTTGCCACCGCCACGCTGTTCGCCGCCGCCGACACGCCCCAGGCCATGGCTGATCTTGGGGTTGCCGGCGTCAAACAGCACATCAGGCGCATCGGACTGTTCAACACCAAGGCCGAGAACATCGTCAAAACCTGTCATCGGTTGCTGAAACAGCACGGCGGCGAGGTGCCGCGCGAACGCGGGGCGCTGGAGGCGCTGCCGGGCGTCGGCCGAAAAACCGCCAACGTGGTACTCAACACGGCGTTTGGCGAACCCACCATCGCCGTCGATACGCACATCTTCCGGGTAGCCAACCGCACTGGCCTTGCGCCCGGCAAAACCGTGCGCCAGGTGGAGGATCGTCTGCTCAAGGTCACGCCGCCGCAGTTTCGTCACGACGCGCATCACTGGCTGATCCTGCATGGGCGCTACACCTGCCTGGCGCGTCGACCGCGCTGCGGACAGTGCACTCTGGCCGATCTGTGCGAGTGGCCTGATCGGGCGATGGCAGTAGCCATGGCGGTCCGTGCCTGATGTTCGGCCAGGACCGAGACAGCCTGCGCGCCGCTTACGCTGGGGCCTGGCAGCGACATCTTGAGCGCCTGCCCCTGGACTTGCAGCAGCAGCGCATCGTGGATGTGCTCACCATGCACCCCGAGTACCAAGCGTTAATGATGGACCCGGCGGCGCTTGCGCGGGATTTTGACGGCAGCGGCGGCGTCACCAATCCGTACCTGCACATGGGCCTGCACGTCGCCATTCGCGAACAGCTGGGCACCGGCTTGCCGCCAGAAGCCACACAGGCCCACGCGCGCCTTGCCAGCCGCCTGGGCGACAGGCATGCGGCCGAACATTGTCTGATCGATTGCCTGGCGCAAACGCTGTGGCAGGCACAGCGTGACGGCCGCGAGCCGGATTTTGAACAGTACCGGGAAGCCTTGCGCGGCCTGTAGCCACCGTCCGCCTGCAACATGCCCCTGGGCTGCTAAACTGCACGCCACTTCAGGCCGTTACGGTCGCTCCTGTGCAGTCCGCCCATGAACGCACCCTTGCCCAGCACCGCCGCCGACCGCTTCGCGCTGGATACCATGCGCCGCATCGTGGCCGACCTTGGCACCTATCGGCCCTGGCTGTACTGGCTCGATTTTGGCCTGAGCGCCGGCCTGGGTTACGCCCTTGCGCTAACCTACCTGACCGCCAGCGGCCCGGTCCTGGTGCAGATTCTGGCCTTTGTCGGGGCCGGTGTGCTGCTGTTTCGGGCGGGCACCTTCATGCACGAGATCGTTCACATGAACGGCCAGGCCATGCCTGCATTTCGTCTGCTCTGGAATCTGAGCTACGGCATTCCGCTGCTGATGCCCTCGCTGATGTACCGCAATCACCTGGATCATCACAACATCAACCGCTTCGGCACACCGCAGGACGGCGAGTACCTGCCGCTCGGGGCTGCGCCAACCGGCGAGACGCTCAAGTACCTGGCACAGGTACCGATCCTGCCGCTGCTGGCGGTGTTGCGGTTTTTGGTCGTCACACCGCTGTCGTACCTGCACCCTGGCCTGCGCCGCTGGGTGATGCGCCGGGCCTCGTCCTACGGCAGCAACCCTTACTACCAGCGGGATATCCCGCCCGACGAACCCCTGCGACTGTGGGCATTGCAGGAATGGGCGTGTTTTGCCTGGCTCGCGTTTATTACCAGCCTTTTCTTGAGCGGCGTCCTGCCGTGGACCATGCTCGGCAAGGTTTACCTGCTGATGAGCTTTGCCATCGGCCTGAACTGGATCCGCAACCTCGCCGCCCACCGCTACGTCAACACGGGCGCCCGCATGAGCTACCAGGCACAGCTTGAGGACACCTTGAACATCACCGGCCAGACCTGGCTCACGGCCCTGCTGTTTCCGGTTGGGCTGCGCTACCACGCCTTGCATCATTTGTTTCCGTCCATGCCGTATCACGCCATGGGCGCAGCCCACCGGCGCCTGATGGCGCAACTGCCGGCGGATGCGTCCTACCGCGTCACTGACTGCCCGAATTTCTTTGCCGCCGCCAGCGCGCTGTGGCTTGGTGCCCAGCGTAGCACCGACCGTGGCGCCTTGATGCAGACCTGGCGCAAAGCCGATCCGGCCAGTGGCTGACGCAACACGCGTCGGAATCATCAGCAATCCAGCCAGTCGACATAACAGCCGTGGTGGCCTGGCGGCGATTGAAACCGTACTGGCGGCATATCGAGCCGTACCGCATTGCCTGGCGCGGGATCCGGACGAAATCGAAAATGCTCTCGGCAAGCTCGCCGCCACCGGGGTCACGCAGGTCGTCCTTAACGGTGGCGACGGCACCGTGCAGGCGGCGCTGACCACGCTCGCGCTACGCTCGCCATTCCCCCAGCCACCGCAACTGCTGGTCCTGGCCGGCGGAACCAGCAATATGACCGCCTACGGGCTTGGCAGCCACGGCCGACCGCAGCGTCTGCTGCAGCGCCTGCTGACAGGTGCTCTGACCACCACCCGCCAACGCGTACTGATCGTGCAGGAAACCAACGGCGCCACCCGGTGCGGTTTTTTCTTTAACGCGGGTGGCCTGCCGCAGGCAGTGAGCGAATGCAACGCCTTTCGTGAGCGAACCCCATGGCCCGGCATGCGCAGCGCGCTGGGCACCGGGCTTTGGATCACCGGCCGCCTGAGCCGCATGCTGTGGGGTCAGGCGCCGGTTACGGCAGTCCCTATCATGCTTTGCCTGGACCATACAGCGTCGATCCAGCACGACTTTCTGGTGATCGTATTGACGACACTGCCACGGCTGGCGTTTGGACTCACCCCGTGGTGGGGCGGTGGCAGCGGTGCGCTTCGATATACCGGCATTCGTCGGCCGGCGCGGCGCCTGCCACTGGCGCTGCCTGGCATTTTGCGCGGCCACCCACCGGCCTGGGCCAATGCGGCCGCAGGCTATGAAAGCGCAGCGCCGGGCACGGCAGTTCTGACGCCTGACGGCGTCTATGCCCTGGATGGCGAGGGTTATCAGCCGCCTGCCGGCACCGAGTTGAAGGTAAGCGCCGGACCCGAATTCGAGTTTCTGCGCCCGTGACCACCCTCGCCGGCCAGAGGCTTACGGCAACCATCGACGATCTCATCAATACGTCGGCGCCGGCCGGCGCCCACGCACTGGCCGAGACCCTGCGCCTGCGCCATGGCGACTCGGTGGCTGCGGTGCTGTTCTACGGCTCTAACTTTCGGCGTGGCGACGACCGCGAGGGGCTGCTGGACCTGTATGTGCTGGTCGACGACTGCCGCGCGGCCCTCGGCCGGCGACTGCCAGCACTGGCCTGCCGGCTGCTGCCACCGAATGTGTATTACATCGAAATGCCACACCAGGACCGTACCGTGCGTTGCAAGTACGCAGTGCTGGATCGGGCTAGCTTCTGCCGCGGCATGCACGCTGCCCAAAGCTATTTCTGGGGCCGTTTTGGCCAACCGAGCGGACTGTTGTATGCACGCGATACCAAGGTACGCAGCGAAGTCAGCGCGGCACTTGCACAGGCGGTATTGACCCTGCTTGGACGGGCGGTACCCCTGCTTGCGCCGCGCACCGACGAGGCAACCTGGTGGGCTGTCGCGCTTGGCGCCTGCTACGCGGCGGAGCTTCGCCCCGAGCGCCAGGACGCCGTGACCGCACTGGTACGGGACATCGCGCCGTGGCGGACCGCCCTGACACCCATTGCCGCGCCCTTGCTCGCCGGCGTCACGCCGCTCACTGACGGGTACGGCATCGATCTGAGGCCGGCGGCCCGGCGACGCGGGAGACTCGCCTGGACAGCCCGCCGGATGCTGGGCAAGACGCTGAACGCGGCGCGACTGGTCAAGGCCGCCTTCACCTTTGTCGGCGGTGCCGATTACCTGCTGTGGAAAGTGGAACGGCACTCCGGCGTGCGTATCGAAACCACACCGTTCCTACGCCGCCATCCGCTGCTTGGCATCTGGGGCATAGCGTGGAGGCTGTGGCGTCGGGGTGGGTTTCGGTAAGTCCGACTCAGCTGGCGAACCAGCGCGCCGCCAAACTGCTGGCAGGCACTTCACGCCCCACCTGTGTCAACCAGGATTGCAACGGCCCGCGGCGGCGTTCGACAATCGCCAATCCGACACGGCCCCATAGCACCAGCGTCGACAGCACAGTCCAGCCCGCCACCAGCCAAAGACCCAGTCCTGGCTTGCCGACCAGCAGACAAGCCGTCAGCAGCAGCAGATTCGGATTACGGCGGGCGGTGATGAGGCGATTGTAGGAATCGAACAACCGCCACACGAAAAGCGAAAACTTGGCGCAAACGAGTTGGAACAGCCCTTCGGCCAGCCGCCCGGCCACATAACCGGCCACGATCACCCATATCAAGGGCTGTACGGGTACCTCTGCGGCCGGCAACCCCAGTGCCCATGCGGCATACCAAAACGGTGGATGAATCAGGTCGATGCCATGGTCGAGGACATCGCCAAAGCGGCTTGAGTTGACCGTCACCCGCGCCAGTTTGCCGTCGACCGTGTCAAGAAAGGTCATGGCCCAACCGCACACCAGACCCACTGCCAGCCAGCCATACCAGAACGCCAACCCCGCCGCCACCGTGAGTACCAAACTGCCCAGCGTGACCTGGTTGGGCGTGATGCCACGATCAGCACAAAAGCCGGTCGCAAGGCGCGCCGGTGCCGGCCACCACCACTTGGTAATGAAGTCGGTAACCCCCTTGTAAGCGGTACCGAACAACCGCCGCTCAAGGGCGGTCCGATCCTGCGCGGTAATCGGCAGGACATAAGGAATAGAACTTTTGCGCAGGCGTTCCTGGTAGGCGCTGGCCAGATCGCCAGGGGTCTGGATGACGAAATCGTCCGGGGGCTGCGAGCCCGCCAGTACAGCTCGGGCCCGGGGCGCTGCGTCGGCCGGCGCGTGTACTGCCACCAGCTGTCCGTCGGCACCGCGCAGCGCCACACCAGGCGCCTCGGCCAGCGCCGCTATGACACGCTCGTCATAAAGGTAATCGGCGCGCAGACACAGCACGTTTTGCCCAGGCGCGGCCGGCGCGTGTTCGTCCAGCACATCGATGCCGAGCTTGGCGAGCACCCGGCATAGGCGCTCGCGCCCACTCAAACCCCACAGGCGAACCGGCCCGTCGCCGGCAAGGTACGCAACGGATTTCACCTGAAAACATCCCCCACTGGAAAAAAAAGGCGCGATCGTATATCAAGTCGACACTGGCGCATTCCGGCAGCCGCCAAATCCACCGGGGCGCACATCGCTCAAATGGCTTCATCCGACACAGCGCCCACCATCGTCGCCCCGACCACCTGGTCGCTGGCACATCTGTCCGATCTGCACCTGACCGACCCGCTTGCCGGCGCTGGCGTGCGACTGCGCGGCAAACAGTGGCTGGGGCGCATCTCCTGGCGTCGGCGCCGCATCCACATCCACCAACCGGCGGTACTGTCCGCGCTGGTCACGGACCTGCGGGCGCAATCCCCTGCGCACGTCGCGATCAGCGGGGATCTGGTGCAACTGGGCCTGCCGCATGAGTTCGAACAGGCCGCCGACTGGCTTGCCCGATTCGTGCCGCCAGCGCAGTTGATGCTGGTCCCGGGCAACCACGAGGCCTACCTGCCCGGGTCCTGGCCGCAAGGCCAAGACCACTGGCGACCTTACCTGATCGAAACGCCGCAAGGCGAACCGAGCCTGCAGCGCCGCGACAAGCTGCTGCTGATTGGCCTTTCAAGTGCGGTGCCTACCCTGGCCGGTCTGGCCAGCGGCACCTTGGGCAGCGCACAGCTGCAAGCGCTTGAAACGGCTCTGGCGCAAGGGGCCAGCGAGGGGCTGTTCCGGGTCGTGGTGCTGCACCACCCCGCGGCCCCCGATTTGGTCGGCTGGCGCAAGCACCTCACTGATCAGCGGCAGTTTGCGGCTGTGATAGCCCGTCAGGGTGCGGGCGTCATCCTGCACGGTCACGCCCATCGCACCACGCTTTCGCGTCTCCCGGGGCCACATGGTCCGGTAGCGGTCATCGGCGCACCATCCGCGTCCGCGCTCGATACCCGCCCAGGCCGTATGGCCGGATACAACCTGCTGCGTATCGAACAGCTGGGACGCGATTGGCAGATGCAGCTTGGCCGGCGTACGTACAGGCCCCATACGCGTGACTTCGAGTGGCTGGAACACTGCAACCTGACCAGCAGCGGTTAGTTACCTGCGGTCAGCCAAAACGCAGTTTTCTGAACAGAAACAGCCCAGGTATTGGCGCTCCCTGGACCTGAAAAACTTCTGGAACTAGCGCAGACGGCGCAGCAATCGTGTCGCAAACATCAGGATCAGCATCGGTAGCAACAGCGCCGTCAACGGGGCCGGAAGGTCAAGCAGCAGGCCCAGATAACCCAGGGTCTGGCTGGCAAAATACAGACCAATGCCAGCAACGGTACCGCCCAGAACACGGCGACTCAGGGTACTGGCGCGGTTACTGCCCATCACCAGCGGCACGGCAACCAGCAGCATCGCCAACGTCACCACGGGCTGGGCAATCTGTTGCCACAGGCGCAACTCCTCGTGCGGCGCCCGCTCGGATCGGGCACGCAGATCCCGCACATAGAAGTAAAGATCCAGTGGCGACAGAGACTGCGGCGGCACCACCAGTACGCCCAGCTGCTCGGCGCTCAGAAATGACGCCCACCGTAACTGCGGAAGTGCCCTTGCGCGCGCCGGTGACGGGTACAGGCGCTTGATGACCACGTCCTGCAGCAGCCACTGGTTATCCTGCTCCAAACGCGCCTGCTCCGCGTGTACATAGCGTCGCAGGCGACCTGCATCGTCGAACTCGTAAATCGCCACATCGGACGGTGTACGCCCGCGCAACATACGCCCGACGTTCACGTAGTGGCGCCCATCGCGCGACCAGAAGCCACCGCGAAAATCTACAGACACATCCTCGGCTTGTGCTGCCGCCCGCATCCGCTCAGCCCGCATCTCGAGTTTCGGCGCGACAAACTGGGCGGTCAGCAGCATCAGCGTCAGCAGCACCAGGCCTGGCAGCAGCACCATGCCGATGACCCGTCGCAATCGCATTCCCGCCGTACGCATGGCGAGGATCTCGTTGCTGTCAGCGAGCAGGCCCAGCGGCACCAGCGTGCCCAGCAAGGCAATCACCGGCGTTGCATCAAGCAGGCGCCGTGGCAGCAACATCAACACATACAGAAAAGCGTCGGCCAAACGGTAGGTCGGGCTGACATCGTCGATCTGCTGGATGATCTCGATAAAACTGAACAGCGCCACGAACACCAGTGCGACCAGCAGGTATCCCTGCGCCATGGCGCGGGCGATGTACCGAACGAGAATCATGGTCGACGGCGGCGCAGCCGCGGCAGCCACATCAGCACCGCCAACAAGGCAAACCCAAGCAGGGGCAGCAGCAACACGCCCGGCCACGGCGCGAGCTTGCCATCCTCCACCCAATCCACGAACAGAACCAGCAGGTTGTAGTACACCATGCACCCGAGCAAGCCCACGGCCAGATTGCCTGAGCGGCTGCGCCGCGGCGGCATGCGGCTGATGGGCAAACCCAACAAGCCTAACAACAGCGTGGAAAAAGGCGCCGCAATGCGCCACTGCAACTCGGCCAGGTCCTCAAGACTGTCAGAGTTGGCCAACTCCCGGGTGCTGGTGGCTTTGCGGCGTTTACGCACGCTTGCCTGCTCGTCTTTCAGACGCAGCGCCAGCGTGCGGTAGCTGATTACAACGTCGCTGCCCATCGTGTCGCCGCTGGCGGAATCAAGCTGGTAGTAATGCCCGTCCTTGAATTCCAGTACCTGGCGACCGCTGGCGTCGGTGACCTGCCGAACCCGTTGTGCGAACACCACGCTGTCGGACTGGCCACCTCCACCGGCATGAGTAAATACCTGCAGCCGCTCGTCACCGTCGGCCGCCTCGCTGAACATCACCACTTCGCCGGCAAAATCGGCATAAAACCGCATCGGCGGCAGGCGCTTGAGTTCAAACCGGCTGTCGGCACCGGCCTGCAGCTGATACAGCGTCTGATAAACCTGCGGCCGCATGGCCAACGATGCCAACGCCACCACCAGTGCCACGGGTATTGCCAACCACAACACGGCCTGGAACAGCCAGCGCTCGCCCAGTCCGCTTGCGGCCAGGGCAGTGGTCTCGTGGTCCCGCTGCAAGCGGCCCAGGCCCAGGGCAACCGACAGTAGCAATGCCATCGGCACAATCGCGTCCAGGCTGACGAACAACTTCAGCCCAACCAACAGCAGCGCCACGCTGCCGGGCAACGTGCCACTGGCCGCCTCGCCCAGGAAGCGCGCCGAGCTGTACCCAGTGAACACGAGCAGCAAGCTGCCACAAACGACCGCGAACGGGCTTGCCAGCTCGCGTAGCAAATAGCGTCGAATAATCATGGCGCCGGCGGGTTACAAGACGACGATGTAGCGGGCCGG